>JAXITB010000185.1:0-5829 GCA_034680305.1 Polaromonas sp.
AGGTCCAGGGCTTGCGCCAGCGCCCGGGTACGGGCCTGCTGAGAGCCTTCCTCGGCCAACAGACGGGCCAACTGCAGGTCGGCATTTTTTTGCGCCATTTCCAGCCAGAGACGGCGCTGCTCGCGGGGCTTGTGCACCGCCTGTATCTTGACGCCCGACTGCTCGGACAAGAGCGCAATCAGTGAACGATCGACCGGGTGACTGAGCAAGAGGGTCGGTGGCGGACTCAGGTCGATGTAGTGCTGCGCGATGAAGGCCTGCAAGACCCAGACCTCGATCTGATCGTTGCGCTCAGCCAGCGGCATGTCGGCGGCCGCTGGCTCATCGAGCCCGGCCAGATCGACCGCGCTTTCCACATGGGTCGGGAAATAGGCCCGGTCGCCCAGATGTCGCCCGCCACGCACCATCGCCAGGTTGACGCAGGCACGCCCGCCCTGAACCCGCACGGCCAAAATGTCGGCGTCCTTGTCGGCCTGAACCTCCATGGCCTGCTGATGCAAGACCCGCGAAATGGCACGCATCTGGTTGCGCACCTCAGCGGCCTGCTCGAATTCAAGCTGCTCGGCGTGGCCGAGCATGCGTGATTCGAGCGCCTGCAAGATCTCCTGCGTCTGGCCCTGCAAGAACTGCTGGGCATGCTCGGTGTCCCGGGCATAGGCCTCGGGGGAAATCAGCGCCACGCAGGGCCCCGAGCACCGCTTGATCTGATAGAGCAGGCAGGGCCGGGTCCGGTTGTGAAACACCGTGTCTTCACAGGTGCGCAGCCGAAATACCTTTTGCAGCAGGGAGATGGTGTCTTTGACCGCCCAAGCGCTGGGGTAAGGCCCAAAGTAATGGTGCTTGCGATCGACCGCGCCGCGGTAATAAGCCATGCGCGGGTAGACCTGGGCCTGCGCACCGGTCGCATCGGCCCGGCTCGGCTGCACGGCGGTGATCTTCAGATAGGGATAGCTCTTGTCGTCGCGAAACAAGATGTTGAACTTGGGGTTCAGCGTCTTGATGAGGTTGTTCTCGAGCAGCAAGGCCTCGGCCTCAGACCGTACCACCGTGGTCTGCAGGCGTGCGATGCGCCCGATCATGTGGCCGATGCGGGTGCCGCCATGGTCCTTCTGAAAATAGCTGCTGACCCGCTTTTTCAGATTGCGCGCCTTGCCCACATAAAGCACCCCGCCATCGGCATCGAAATACCGATAGACGCCAGGCAAGGCTGGCAAGGCCGCCACTTCGGCCAGCAAGGCCTGACGGAGGGCGTCGGCGCCAGGTGCCGCTTCAGAGTCGGGCAAAGTCATCGCTGGCGGGCTCGCAGGTGCTCACGCAGCCACTGAGCGAATTCGTCCTCAGCCAGATCACCGGCGTCCAGGGCGAGCAGGGTCAGGCCGCACTGCGCATCGTCAGCAGCCAGGTCCCATCCGTTGAGGGTCAGAAACAACTCGACCGCCACAAAAGCGCTGCGCTGGTTGCCAGCGACAAATGGATGGTGACGCGCCAGGCCGAACCCGTAGGCCGCCGCGAGCGCGGCAACGTCAGGCTGACCATGGTGGGCAAGATGCAGCGGTCGGTTCATCGCCAATTCAAACAGGCCCTCATCGCCAACACCACCGCCACCGCCGTGCTCAGCCAATTGCTCTTCGTGTACCGCCCGCATGACCTGAGCGTCCAGCCATACCCACTGCGTCGGCGCCTGACTCACTTGGCAAGTTCCCGCAGCACCTGCCGCCTGTTCTTCAAGATCTTGCGCGCCGCATCCATCTGGACTTCAAAGTCTGCGTCATAAGGCGTCATCATGACCGCACCATGGGCCGCCTCGGTCACAAACACCGTGTCGCCCTTTTCCAATTTCAGACGCGCCAACAACTCCTTGGGCAGGATCACGCCGACGGAGTTGCCGATTTGAGTCAGTTTGAGGGCGGTCATGACGGGCTCCGTGTTTTAACAGTTGTTATATTAACGGATTGACCCCCCCAAGACACCACCATGCGAGCCGCCCCGCTCTGGGACCTCTTTTGCACCGTGATCGACAACCATGGCGATCTGGGTGTGTGCTGGCGCCTGTCCCGGCAGTTGCGCGACGCCGGCCAACGGGTGCGCCTGTGGGTCGACGAGGCCTCAGCCTTGGCCTGGATGGCGCCGAACGCCGATCAAGAAGCCGGCATCGAGCTGCGCAGCTGGCAGCAAGCCATCGATCCAGCCGTACTGCAGGGCCTGGCACCGGCCCAGGTCTGGGTGGAGGCCTTTGGCTGCGATTTGCCCGAGGCTTTTGTGGCGCACGGCGTTCGCAGCCGGCCCGAGCCGCCGGCCTGGATCAACCTGGAATACCTCAGCGCCGAGAACTGGGTACCGCGCTTTCATGGCCTGAGCTCGCCGGTGATGAGCGGCCCGGCCAAGGGCTGGACCAAGCGGTTTTTCTATCCCGGATTCACCGAGCAGACCGGTGGCCTGCTGCGCGAGAGCGATCTGCTGGAGCGCCAGCGGCGATTTGATCGCCAGGCCTGGCGCACCGCCCACCACGCCGAACCGGCCGCCGGTGGGCGACTCATCAGCCTGTTCTGCTACGAGTCCCCCTGCCTGCCGGGACTGCTGTCGCAGCTCGCAGGCGGCACCGACCTCCTGCTGGTCACCCCCGGCCGGCCACTGGCAGCGGTCGAAAGCGCCCTGACGGTAGTCAGCCCCGAACCGAAGTGGCTTGCCCTGCCCTACACCAGCCAGGACGGCTTTGACGAGATGCTGTGGGCCTGTGACTTCAACGTCGTGCGCGGCGAAGACTCCCTGGTGCGCGCCCTCTGGGCCGGTCAGGCCTTCATCTGGCACATCTACCCTCAGGACGATCGGGCCCATCACGCCAAGCTCGAAGCCTTTCTCGACTGGCTGCAGGCCCCGCCCTGCCTGCGGCGCATGCACGCCCTGTGGAACGGTCTGGCTACGGGCGACATCCCAGTGCTGAATGACGACACCCTCGCGCTGTGGCGCGAGTGCGCCGCATCAGCGCGGCAGCGCTTGCTGGCACAAGGCGATCTACTCAGCCACCTGCTGCGCTGGCTGCCGTCCTAACAGTCCGGCTCAGCGGCCGAACACCTTGCGCAGGATGTCGCTGCCGGTGCTGATTGGGTCTCGGCGGATCTTTTTTTCTTCCTCACCGATCATCAGAAACAGCCCGTCAAGCGCCTTGCGGGTGACGTAGGACTGAATATTGGCGTCTTCCTTTTTGACCAGACCCAGGCCAACCGCTTTGCCGGCGACGGCGTTGTATTTCTCGGCCAGGGACACCTGCTCGGTGGCATGCGTGACGATGGGCAAGAAGCGCTCACTCAAAGGGGCGCGGGTGCGCGCCGAAAAAAAGTCAGTCACCGAGGTCTCGCCGCCCTGGACAATGCGCACCGCATCTTGAACCGACAGATTTCGCACCGTACTGACCAGCAGATCCTGGGCCTGCGGCACCGCCAACTCGGCGGCCCGGTTCATGGCGGTCACCAGTTCATCGACCCGCCTTTGTTGACCCAAAGCCCTGAGGACCCTGGCGCCATCGTTGAGGGAGCCGGGCAAGGCAATTCGAACCAGGGCGTTGCCCAAATAACCATCGGTACGGCCGAGCAGCCCAATGGCCGACAAGGCGCCTCGCTCCAACGCCGCCCTGACGCCAACAGAAGCGTCAGCCTGATTCAGCGAGAAAGCGTAGGCCCAAGGCCACCCGATTGCGAAACCGAGTCCGGCCGCGGTGACTGAAGTGAGGTGACGTCGCTGCATCGCTGCTCCCAGGCTGACCAAACTCGATCTTGCCAGCCACAGCACCCACCCACAACCGAAGTGCGGCTCGAGTAACAAAAAATGACATCTTCTGACCCAAGTGAGGTCAAGTCAGCCCCTGGTGTCGCGGCCAAGCCGCTGACCTACCCCGCAGCTGCAAGCCCATGCTGGTCATGGCTCGGCTATCTTTGGGATACGAGCCCCGAAATTGGGGTCTGACCCCAATTTCTGACCCCAATTTCTGCTAATTTTTGCTGGCCAAGTCCCTTCAGCCGGGGTGCCAGGCCCGGCTGGCTTGGCCTGCGGTCGCAGGCTTGACTCATCCAGCTAGAATGTCGGGTTTGGCGCCTTGCCCCGAGGCGCGTCTCACACAGCCCAAATTTATGAAAATCGCCCAAGAAATCCGCGCAGGCAACGTGATCATGCACGGCAAGGACCCGATGGTGGTCCTCAAGACCGAATACAGCCGTGGTGGCCGCAACGCGGCAACGGTGCGCATGAAGCTCAAAAGCCTGATCGCCAACTTCAACACCGAAGTGGTCTTCAAGGCCGATGACAAGATGGACCAGATCATCCTCGACAAGAAAGAGTGCACCTACTCCTACTTTGCCGACCCGATGTACATCTGCATGGACACCGAGTACAACCAGTACGAGGTGGAGGCCGAAAACATGGGCGATGCCCTGAACTACCTCGAAGACGGCATGGCGCTGGAGGTGGTGTTCTATGACGGCAAAGCGATTTCCGTGGAACTGCCCACCAGCGTCGAGCGCGAGATCACCTGGACCGAGCCAGCCGTCAAGGGCGACACCTCCGGCAAGGTGCTCAAGCCAGCCAAAATTGCGACCGGCTTCGAAGTGCCCGTGCCCATCTTCGTGGCGCAGGGCGATCGCATCGAGATCGACACCCGCACCGGTGAATACCGCAAGCGCGTCTGAGGACACATGCCTGCCACCAAGGCTCCGGTTTCGGGGCCTTTTTTCTTGATCCTTCGCTGCCGTGTCCGCTCCTGAGGCAAATCCGGCGCCCTTGGTCGACCTTGGCGATCTGCCGGTGCCCATGCGCATGCTGCCGGGCTTGCGGCGCTGCGATCAGGTGAAACTGCACCCGCTGGCGCCGGGCAGCGCCTTGCACCGCGAAAAACAAGCTCTGCTGCAGTCGGGCTGGGAGCCTCTGTGCGTGCCGGGCTTTGACCCAACGGCCGCGCAGCAGACCGCTCTCGAAATGGCCGGACTGTCGGCTGAGGCATCCGCCCCACTGGCTCTGCTCATTGAAGAGGACTTGGCGGTGCTCGACGGCAGCAGCGGCACCCTGCCCTGGCTGAGCGTCTGTGCCCCCTCGCATTGGCCCCCGGAGGACAAGATCGGCCGCCACTGGGCCGAAGTCCACGCACCCGTGGCTGACAACCAGGCCCTGATGAAGGCGCAGCAGGCGCTACTTGCCCTGTGCACCAACGGTCAGTGCTGGGAGCGCTCGGTCTACACCCTCGCGTCGAGCCCGCGCTACGAGCAGCACCCGCACCGCACCCCACGCAGCCCCTGGCCACCGCTGCAAGGCCAGGCCCTGGCCGAACGCTGCTGGCTGCGCGTCGAGCGACAGGGCTTTTTCCCGGTGCGCGGCAGACCTGGCCTGGCGGTTTTCAGCATTCGGCTGGAAATCGAGCGACTCGATCGCAGCGCGAGCACCCCCGAGCGGGCCACCCAGTTGCACGCCTGGCTGAGCAGCATGAGCGAGGCGGTGGCCCATTACAAAGGCTTGAGCCCTGTTCGGCCAGCCTGGGCGGCCTGGCTGGCCGAACGGGCCGCTTGAGCCGATCAACCGCGACCTGCCTCCATGCCAGTCATCGAACGATTGCTCGAGATCATCATCCCGGTCTTCCTGATCGTGGCGGTGGGCTACTTCTTTGCGCGGCGGCATCGCCCCGACATGACCCTGTTCAACCGGATCGCCCTGGAAGTGTGCACCCCCATGCTGACTTATTCGGCATTGGCCTCCAAGACCTTCGAGATAGAACGCTACCTGCCGGTGTTGGCCGGCGGCGCCTTGCTGATCTTTGGCGCGGGCCTGCTGGCCTGGCCCCTGGCCCTG
>JAXITB010000186.1:0-5822 GCA_034680305.1 Polaromonas sp.
CTGCGGGTCGAGACGACGACCGGCGATCCGGCCTTCGCGGCGGCGGTGGCGGAGACGCTCGCGGCGGTGACGCGGCTCAAGGGGCGGGTGACGCCGGTGGCGCCGGGCAGCCTGCCCAACGACGGCAAGGTGATCGAAGACGCGCGCAGCTACAAGTGACCCCAAAACCTTGAGGCACATCAAAGATAAGGGATTCCCGCCTGCGGGGCTTGAGGTCAGGCTCCTAGAATAAACACCCTTTTAAGGAGACAAGACATGAAAAAACTCATCGCCCTGGCGGTGGCTGCCATCGCAGCCCTGGGCGCCCAAGCCCAGTCCTTTCCGGGCACCAAGCCCGTCACCCTGATCGTGCCTTTCGCCGCTGGCGGGCCAACCGACCGGGTCGCACGCGACCTGGGTGAGGCCATGCGCAAGGTCATGGGAGGCTCGGCCAATTTCGTGGTCGAGAACGTGGCCGGCGCAGGCGGCACCATCGGGCCGACCCGCGTTGCCAAGGCAGCACCCGATGGCCACACGCTGCTGGTCCATCACATCGGTATGGCCGCGACGGCCGTGCTCTACCGCAAGTTGGGCTACAAGCCGCTGGAGGATTTTGAGTACCTGGGCATGATCAACGAAGTGCCCATGACCCTGATTGGCAAGCCCCAGCTGCCGGCCAATACTTACCGCGACTTCGAGAACTACATCCGCGCCAACGCCGGCAAGCTCAATATCGCCCATGCCGGCCTGGGCTCGGCCTCGCACCTGTGCGGCCTGATGTGGCAATCCCGCCTGCAAGCCAGCGAGGCCATGGTGACCATTCCGTTTGGCGGCACGGCGCCGGCCATGAATGCCTTGGTGGGCGGCCAGGTGGACGTCATGTGTGACCAGACCACCAACACCACCGGCCAAATTGAGGCCGGCCGGGTCAAGGCCTTCGCAGTGACCACAGCGCGCCCCCTGAGCGGGCACAAATTGCTCAAGGACTACCCCACGCTCAACGAATTGGGCATGCGCGGCTTTGATCTGACCATCTGGCACGGCCTGTATGCCCCTAAGGGCACGCCGCCGGCTGTGCTCGCACAGCTCAATGAAGCACTGAAAAAGGCCTTGAAGGATCCAGAATTCATCAAGAAGCAAGAAGGCTTGGGCGCCATCGTCGTCAACGACAAGCGGGTCGAGCCGGCCAACCACAAGGCCTTTGTGGCCGGTGAAATTGGCAAACTCAAGCCGGTGATCGAAGCGGCCGGCAAATTCGCCGACTAAAGGGCCACCCGAGCCCACAGCCAGCCGCCTGCGCCCGCAGGCGGTTTTTTTTCGCCCCCCCCCCGCGCAGGCCGGCGCATCGGCTCAGCGCTTGCCCTATGGCGCCGATGCGCCACTTGCCGTAAAACCAAGCATTCACTGCCCGTCAGGAGACAAAACCATGAACCCCTCTTCCCCCTCCAAACTGACTCGCCGCCTGTGCCTGCTTGGCAGCGCCGCACTGGTGCTCGCCAGCGCCACCCCTGGCGTCTTGGCGCAGGCCGCCTGGCCCAACAAGCCCGTGCGCATCGTCGTGCCCTTCCCGCCGGGCGGCACCACCGACATCCTGGCGCGCGCCATCGCCCCAGAGCTGGGCAAGGCCTTCGGGCAGTCGTTCATCATCGAAAACAGGGGCGGCGCTGGTGGCAATGTAGGCACCGAAATCGTGGCCAAGGCCGCCAATGACGGCCACACCTTGCTCATGGGCACGGTCGGTACGCACGGCATCAACCGCGCCCTCTATGACAAGTTGCCCTACGACCCGATCAAGGACTTTGTCCCCATCACCCTCGTGGCCTCGGTACCCAACGTCATGGTGATGAACACCGACAAGGCCCGCTCGCTGGGCATCAACAGCGTGCAGGACTTCATCGCCTACGCCAAAGCGCGGCCCGGCAAGCTCAACATGGCCTCCAGCGGCAGTGGCACATCCATTCACTTGGCGGGCGAACTGTTCAAGAGCCAGACTGGCGTCTTCATGGTTCACGTGCCCTACCGCGGCTCCAGTCCGGCCCTGCTGGACCTGATCGCGGGCAATATGGATGTGATGTTCGACAACCTGCCTTCATCGATGCAGCACATTCGCTCAGGCAAGCTCAAGGCCTTTGCCGTGACCAGCAGTCAGCGCTCCTCGGCACTGCCCGACGTGCCCACGGTGGAAGAGGCCGGCAAGCTCAAGGGTTTTGAAGCCAGCAGCTGGTTCGGCCTGCTGGCACCGGCGGGCACCTCGGCCGATATCGTCAACCGGGTGCAGCGGGAAGTGACCCGGGCCCTGAATGACCCGGCCATCAAAGAAAAGCTGCAGGCTCAGGGCGCCATCCCCGGCGGCATCACGTCTGCTGAGTTTGCGCGCCTGATAGACAGTGAACATGCCAAGTGGGCACAGGTGGTCAAGGTCTCCGGCGCTCGGGCCGATTGAGCCTGAAAATGGCTTGAGGGGCTCCGCGTGTGTTTCGGGGGGCGTGTGGGCGAGGGCTCAAACGCCCCAGACCACCGGGTCGCCGTGTTGATGACTGACGCGCAACATGTCGATGAAAGGCTGGACCCGTTGGCGCAGGCTCACGCCCTCTCCCTCAGGCGTTTCGCGGGTCTGCCCGGCATCAAAAGCTGCGCGGGCCTGCGCAAATTCAAGCTCTTCCTGAGCCACTGCCGCCTGCAAGGCGGCCATGGCCCGCGGCATCTGCTCGACCAGCACGATGCCCTTGGGGCCAGGCTCCTTGCCGATGATCTCGAGTACGCGCTTGCCGTTGGGCTCGAGCATGATCACATCGCCGGCGTTTTTTGACTTAAATCGGTACAGCATGAGGCCTCCACTGGCTCCGAGGATGCCCTGGCGGGCCACATCAGAAGTGAGTGATTATCAGTGGCAGTCTAAACACCATTTGTCAGACATTGCCTTTGAAAACGGCCTGCCCCTCACCGGAAAAACAGACCCCGCCTGCTGAGCATGGCCCTATGATGACGGGCGTCGTCATCCACACAGATCGCCACCATCATGCCCACCTACCACATCGAAATGTTCGAGGGCCGCACGCCCGAGCAAAAAAGGAGACTGGTCGAAGAGATCACCCGAGTCACTGTTGAAGTGCTGGGCGGCTCGCCCGAATCGGTCGACATCATCATCACCGACATCCGGCGTGACAACTGGGCCACGGGCGGAAAGCTCTGGTCCGAACCTCGCACCTGATCGACCCTGCACCGCAGAGCCTGCCATGTGCCAACTGCTGGGTCTCAACTGCAATTCACCCACCCATGTGGGCTTCAGTTTTTCCGGCTTTGCCCAACGTGGCGGGCGTACCGACGAACACAAGGACGGCTGGGGCATCGCCTTCTTCGAAGGGGGCCAGGACAAGGGCCTGCGGCAGTTCGTCGATGTGCAGCCGGCTTGCGAGTCGCCCATGGCCGACTTCGTACGCAGTTACCCCATCAAGAGCCGCAACGTCATTTCGCACATCCGCAAGGCCACCCGCGGCGCGGTGGCCCTTGAAAACTGCCATCCATTTGTGCGCGAACTCTGGGGCAGATACTGGGTGTTTGCCCATAACGGGACGCTGGAAGATTTTTCACCCAAGCTGCACGCCAGCTTTCAGCCGGTGGGGGCCACCGACAGCGAGCGGGCGTTTTGCTGGATCATGCAGGAGTTGGCCAAGTCGCACGCCGGCATGCCGCAATTGAGTGAACTGACGCTGACCCTGCGCGAGCTGTCGGCGCGGATTGCACACCACGGCACCTTCAATTTCCTGCTGAGCAACGGTCTGGCTTTATGGGCCCATGCCTCGACCCACCTGCACTATGTGCAGCGGCGCCATCCTTTTGCGCATGCCCAACTCAAAGACCAAGACCTGCGCATCGACTTTGCCGAACACAACCACCCCGATGACAAGGTGGCGGTGGTGGTGACGGCTCCGCTGACCACCGACGAAGACTGGCTGGCCTTTGCGCCCCTGTCGATGAAAGTCTTTGTGGACGGTCAACTCGTCTGAGGCTGGCGCGAGCCCCAGCTACCCAAGTGGACTGCGATTTAAGGTCTTAGCGCAATTGCGCCTGCAAGGCGTCCATGAACATGGACGCCACATCAAAGCCACTTTGGTCGGTAATTTCCTGGAAGCAGGTCGGGCTGGTGACGTTGATCTCGGTCACGCAGTCACCGATCACATCAATGCCCACCAGCAGCAGCCCGCGCTGAGCCAGCACCGGCCCGATGGCCTGGGCGATTTCGCGATCACGGGCCGACAGCGCCTGCGCCACACCCACACCGCCGGCGGCCAGATTGCCGCGCACCTCACCACCTTGAGGAATGCGCGCCAGGCAAAAGGGCACCGGCTCGCCACCGATGACCAACACGCGCTTGTCGCCCTGGGCAATGGCTGGCAGGAAACGCTGCACCATCAGGGTCTGGGCCCCATGGCGGTTAAGCGTCTCGATGATGGCGCCGAGGTTTAGGCCGTCATCTTTGACGCGAAAAATCCCCATGCCGCCCATACCGTCGAGCGGCTTGAGGATGATGTCGCGGTGCTCTTCGTGGAAGCGCCGGACATCGGCCGCATCGCGGGTGACCAGGGTCGGCGCGATGAACTGCGCGAATTCCATGATGGCCAGCTTTTCCGGGTGATCGCGCAGGGCTCTGGGCTTGTTAAACACCCGGGCGCCTTCGCGCTCGGCCTGCTCGAGCAGGTGAGTGGCGTAAAAATACTCGCTGTCAAAAGGCGGGTCCTTGCGCATGAGAACCGCATCAAAGTCCTTGACCGCCTGAGGCCGCTCATGCGGCCTGTGCTGCTCGGCCTCAAACCAGTTTTCCTGCTCGCCGGTCAGGCGAATGTCGCGCACATAGGCGGTCACGCTTTGGCCGCGCTGCCAGGCAATGTCCTTGGGTTCACACACACTCAGGCGGTGACCTCGCTTTTGCGCCTCACGCATCATGGCAAAGGTGCTGTCCTTGTAGATGCGGAAAGACTCCAGGGGGTCGGCAACGATCAGCAGGTGCATGAATAGTTTCAGATTTCGATTTTCGAGCCCAACTCGACCACCGAGTTATTGGGCAGTTTGAGAAAGTCTGCGGCAGCGCTGGCGTTGCGGTGCATCTGGGCAAACAGCTTTTCGCGCCAAGGCGACATGCCGCCACCGATGGTGGGGATCACCGTGTCACGCGACAGGAAATAGCTGGTGTTCATGGCATCGAGGCGGCAGCCGTGCGAGGCCATGGCCTGCAGCGCCTTAGGCACGTCGGGGTCGTCCTTGAAGCCATAGTGGATCATGACCTGCCAGCAGTCGTGGCCCAAGCTCTCGATCTCCAGGCGCCTCTCCAGGCTCACCCACGGCACCTCGTGGTTGATCACGGTGACGAACAGGTTCTGCTCGTGCAGGACTTTGTTGTGCTTGAGGTTATGCAGCAAGGCATTGGGCACCGCGCCTTTTTCGGCCGTGAGGAACACCGCGGTACCCTCCACCCGGGCCGGCGGCATGACGAACACGGCCTCCAAAAAAGCCGACAACTCCAGCCAGTCGGCGCGCAGCTTGGTGTTGAGCAGTTGGCGGCCGTCCTTCCAGGTCACCATCAGGGTAAAGACGAAGCCGCCAATGATCAGGGGGAACCAGCCGCCCTCCATGAACTTGAGCAGGTTGGATGCAAAAAACGCCAGATCCACCACAAAGAACACGCCGGTGGCCGCCACACACAAGGCCAGCGGGTAGTTCCAGCGGTAGCGGATCACGAAGAAGGTCAGCACCGTGGTGATCAGCATGTCGAGCGTGACGGCAATGCCGTAGGCAGCTGCCAGGTTGCTGGACGACTTGAAGAGCACGACCGCCAGCACGATGGC
>JAXITB010000187.1:0-5819 GCA_034680305.1 Polaromonas sp.
CACACGCCGTTGCTGACCCGATGCTCGACGCTGTCAGCGTCCAGCAGATGGGCGGCAATGGCTTTGGCCTTGGTCAGGATTTTTTCCGCAGCCTTGAGGATGGCCGAGCCTGCGATCACCATGGAGCGCGAGCCGAAGGTGCCGGTGCCGTAGGGCACCCGGCCGGTATCGCCTTCGACCAACTCAATGCTGGCCAGCGGCACGCCCAGGGTGGAGGCCAGCAACTGCGGGAAGGTGGTGGCATGGGCCTGGCCGTGACTGTGGGTGCCGCACAAGATGACCATGCTGCCGTCAGCCGCCACCCGCAGTTCAGCCGAATCAAAAAAGCCAGCGCGTGCACCGAAGGTGCCGGCATAGCGGGAGGGCGCAACGCCCGAGCTTTCAACAAAGTAGCAGATGCCAAAACCACGCAGCTTGCCGTTTTGCTCGGAAGCCTGGCGCCGCTGGGCAAAGCCCGCATGGTCAGCGAGCTTCAGGGCCTGCTCGAACAGGCGGATGAAGTCGCCGCTGTCATAAGTCGGGCCCAGCGGCGTGCTGTAGGGCATGTCTTGCCGCGTGATGAAGTTCTTGCGTCGCAGCTCGAAGCGGTCCATGCCGGTTTGGACCGCGGCCTCTTCGATCAGACGCTCGAGCACAAAGCACGCCTCGGGCCGGCCCGCGCCACGGTAGGCGTCGGTGGGCACGGTGTTGGTGAACATCGCGTGGACCTCAGCAAAGATGGCGGGGATCTTGTAAGGGCCCGACATCACTGCGGTGTAGACCGTGGTCGGCACCGCAGCGCCCACCGTCGAGACGTAAGCCCCCAGGGCGGCATGGGTCTGCACCCGCACTGCCAAGATATGCCCCTGCGCATCAAGCGCCATTTCCGCGTGGGTGCTGTGGTCACGCGCGTGGTAGTCGCTCACAAAGGCTTCGCTGCGGGTGGACACCCATTTGAGCGGCTGGCCCAGCTTCAGGCTGGCCCAGGCCAGGATGGTTTCTTCCGGGTACAGCTTGCCCTTGGTGCCAAAGCCGCCACCGACATCGGGCGCGATCACTCGAATTGAGCTCTCGGTGATGCCCAGTTGTTCGGACACCAGCTTGCGGATGTGGTGCGGCACCTGGGTCGCCGACCACAGGGTCAGGGCGTGACCGTCTTCCCCGCGTGAGGCAGAAGGCTGGGCCAGCACCGCGCGCGGCTCCAGCGCAGCGCAGATGATGCGGTGGTTGACCAGATGGACCGAGATCTTGTGCGCGGCGCGCTCAAAAGCCGCATCCACCGGTGGCCGCGAGCCACGGTGAAAGCGCAGTGCGCGGTTGCCCGGCGCCTCATCATGAATTTGCGGCGCGTCCGGCTCGGCCGCCTGCGCAACATCGACCACGCAGGGCAGGGCTTCGTAATCGACCTCCACCAATTCGGCCGCATCGAGTGCCTCATTGAGCGTCTGCGCGATCACCACGGCCACGATTTCACCCACATGGCGCACCCGATCGCGCGCCATCGACCAGCGTGGCGGCTCGATCAGCCGGGTGTTGTCTGCCCCAGGAATCAGCCACAGCGGCGTCATCTTGCCGATTGCCTGCATGTCCATGCCAGTGAACACCGCCACACAGCCACTCGATTGCTGGGCAGCCGCCGTGTCGATGGATCGGATGCGCGCATGCGCATGCGGCGAGCGCACAAAGGCGCAGTGCATCATCCCCTCTAAAAAGAGGTCAGCCACATACTGTCCCCGGCCTTCGAGCAGTCTGGAGTCTTCGCGGCGCAGCACGGATTGGCCGATGCCTTCTGGATGCATGTGATGTTCCTTTTGAGAGGTTTCTGCAGGGATAGACCGGTTCACGACGGCATTTACTTCGTGATATAAGTTTGCCATGGAATGATGGGTTTGAGTGCAGCATGGCCGTGATCGCAGTATGCGTTGACGCGCTGTCGGTGCTTGGATGATGTCCTTCGGCGTCTTTCGGTGTCTCTCGTTTTTCACTTAACCAAGAGGGTCTTATGCAAAGCTTCAAGAAGATGGTGACGGTCGGCCTGCTCACATTGGGCGTGGCCTTCGGTGTACAGGCACAGGCACCCGACAAGGTCAAGATGGGCTTGTTCATTTCCTCCTCGGCCATGCCCTACTTCATTGCCAAAGAGCGCGGCTACTTTGCTGCAGAAAATCTTGACGTGGAGGGCATCCCTCTGGCCACTCACCCGCTGATCGTGCAAGGCCTGGTCAAGGGCGATTTGGATACGGCCTCCAATTTGCTGTCTTTGGAAGGGGCCAACATCAACGCCCTGCGGCCCAACACACTCAAGTATTTCTCGATCAATTGCCAGAACAAGAAGTACGAGGTGGAGGCCTATGTGGTGCCGGTCAACAGCCCGGTCAAATCGCTCAAGGAGCTCAAAGGCAAGCGCATCATGTCTGCCCCTGGCCCCGGCAACTTGTTTGTGGCCAAGGGCGTGCTCAAGGCGGTGGGCCTCGACGAGAAGGACTACCAGATGCAGGAGCAGCAACTGAGCGTGCATGTGGGCGCGATGCAGTCCAATCAGTTTGATGCGGCCTATACCGTCGAGCCCATCGTGAGCATCATGGTGGCCCAGGGCGCGGCGCGCAAACTCGAAAGCGGCCTGATTGCCACCCACATGCTCGGTCGTGACAACGCCTGCGCCGTGCTGGCCGGTGGCGTGATGAGCAACAAGTTCATGGACGAGCGCCCGCAGGTCGCTGAGCGTCTGGCCCGGGCCTGGGCCCGCGCCCTGCGCGACGGCAACAACGACCCCAAGGCCCGCGAGTTGCTGGTCAAGCACATGAACACCTCGGCCGCCCTGGCCCCGACCGTGCCCCTGTCTTACTACAACATGGTCAAGGACCTCAAGCCTGAAGAGATCGCCGACTTCCAAAAGCTGGTCGACCAAGCCACGGCCTTCGGTCTGGTCAAGCAGAAGATCGACGTCCGGTCCATGCTCAAAGCGTACTGAAGCCGCTCGCATGGAAGCACGGGGCTTGATCAGGACTTTTTCGCCGGCCTTCGGGGCCATCGGATTTGTCTTCCTATGGTGGTTGATTGCGCAGCTCAAGCTGATTGACCCGGTCCTGTTGCCTTCGCCGCAAGATTCGGCGCAGGCGATCTGGACCGGTTTTGTCAAAGGCAATCTGATGGCCGACCTCAAGGTCACCATCGTGCGTACTTTGCTCGCCTTCCTGATCGCCACCCTGATCTGTGTGCCGCTTGGGCTGGTGCTGGGGTCGTCGGTGCGGGTCTACCGATCGCTGGAATTCGTGATCGATTTTTTCCGCTCGACCCCTGCCTCGGCCCTGTTCCCGCTCTTCCTGGTGATCCTGGGCGTGGGCGAGAGCACCAAGATCGCAGTGGCCGCCTTCGGAGCGGGTCTGCTGATCTTGTTCAACACCGCCTACGGCGTGATGAATGCACGCAAGGTCAGGCAGGCAGCGGCCATGGTCATGGGCGCCTCGCGCACCCGGGTGCTGGTGGGGGTGACTCTGCTGGAGTCGCTGCCGCAGACCTTCATCGGCATGCGCTCGGGCATTTCTTTTGCCTTGGTCATCGTGATCGTGGCCGAGATGTTCATCGGCTCGACCGATGGTTTGGGCCAGCGCGTCATCAATGCGCAGATGATCTTTAACATGCCCGAGATGTACGCCGCGATTTTTACCGCGGGTGTGCTGGGCTACACCATGAACCTGATCTTCATATTGGTTGAACGCCATTTTGTGCACTGGGGCGGCAAATGAGCGCAGCCCCTGCCTCTGGAGGCAGCCCCCAGGCGGCGGGCAACACCCACATCACGGTGCGGGGCCTGTCCAAGGCCTTTGGTGGCCAGCCCCTGTATTCGGGCTTCAACCTGGACTTTCCGCGCAGCAAGATCACATCGATCTTCGGCCCCAATGGCTGCGGCAAGTCGACCCTGATCAACATGATCGCCGGCTTGATCCCGGTCGATGCTGGCGAGGTGCTGTTTGACGGCAAGCGCCTGTCTGAGACGGTCATCGGCTATGTGTTCCAGAACTACCGCGATGCCCTGTTTCCCTGGAAGCGTTCGATCGACAACATCAAGTACCCCTTGCAATTGGCGGGGCAGAGCGCGGCCGATTGCGAGGCGCGCACGCAGGAGTTGATCGCCTCCTTCGATGTTCGCTTTGACCTCAATCGCTATCCGTATGAGCTCTCTGGCGGCCAGCAGCAACTGATTTCCATCATGCGGGCGCTGGCGCCGCATCCGGAGGTCTTGTTCCTCGACGAGCCGTTTTCTGCGCTCGACTATGAAATGACGCTGTTCATGCGCGACAAACTGCAGGCGATTTTTGCCAGCACCGGCACCACCATGATCGTGGTTTCGCACGACCTGGAGGAAGCGGTGTATCTGGCCGATGAGGTGTTGATGCTCACCCGACGCCCAACCCGGGTGGCCGATGTGGTGGCCTTCAGCGCACCGCGCCCGCGCTTTCCCAAAACCCTGACCTCGCCTGAATTCATGGCCGCCAAGGCGCAGTGCCTGGACGTGTTTCAGCGAGAGGTGCAGACCAAGGAGCTGGCGCAGTAAGGCGCCCGATTCGTATGACACGCAAGATTTCCATGACGGTCAATGGCCAGCCGGTCAGCCACGAGGTGCCGGAGCGGACCTTTCTGGTGCAATACCTGCGCGAGTCCTGCCGTCTGACGGGCACCCATGTGGGTTGCGACACCGCGCAGTGCGGCGCCTGCACGGTGCACCTCAATGGCCGGGCCGTCAAGAGCTGCAATGTGCTGGCTTTGCAGGCCGAGGGTGCCGAAGTGGCCACCATTGAATCGGTAGCTGGGACCGGTGGCAAGCTGCACCCGGTGCAGCAAGCTTTTCGAGATCAGCACGGTCTGCAATGTGGCTACTGCACACCGGGCATGGTGATGAGCACCCTGGATCTGCTCAAGAACAATCCCAAGCCCAGCGCCACTGAAATTCGGGAACTGCTCGAAGGCAATTTGTGCCGGTGCACCGGTTATCACAACATCGTCAAGGCGGTGCAGCAAGCCAGTCAAGTGATGGCTGCCTCTTGAGGCTGCGCCAGCGCCGCCCTCGGCGCGATGGGGCCTTCGATCAAGCGCCGCATCGCCGCGAGGGCGCGGCTCCCACTCCTCTTCGATGCGAGCCTGTTGCAGGCTTGCGGGAGCGCTGACTCAGCGCGATGGGGCTTTTCCTCTGTGGGAGCGCCGCCCTCGGCGCGATGGGGCCTTCGATCAAGCGCCCTCACTCGTGCAGCCCACCGAGCCTCATGCGCCAGCGCTTTTCTTCCAGCATCTCGATCAGCACGGGCGCCCGCGGCGCCTCGTCCTGGCCCCGCATCAGCTCCAGCGCATGCCAGAGCAGCACCAGATTGCACGACAGCACCGGCTTGCCCGCTGGGGTATAGGGGTGTTCAGCCAGCGCCGGCAGGGTGGGTAGGCCAGTGCCGAGCATCAGCACCGCATCGACCTCGGGGTGCGTGACGGCTGCGATGCCTTGCGCCGCCGCCTGACCCTCCAGGGCGTAGATGGGGTGGAAGGCCTGGGCGTCGGTGCTCAGTTGCACCACCTGCTGCACCTGCAGCCCGCGGCTTTGCCAGTAGGCTCGGCTGTGCTCGGTCAGCCAAGCGGGGTAGGGCGAGACCAGGGCGATCCGGCTGGCATTCAGAGCCTTCATGGCGGCGACCACCGCCAATGCCGAATTGGTCACGGGCCGACCACTTTGCCGGGCCGCTTGAGCGAACAGCTCGTCTTCGGCCTGGGCGCCGATCAAATACGACGACCCGGTGCAGGCGCTGGCCACTACCCCCAGAGGCGCGTTGGCAAATTCAGCGATCCATCGGGGCAAC
>JAXITB010000188.1:0-5771 GCA_034680305.1 Polaromonas sp.
AACACCATGCTGATGGCGTCGCAGATGTACAAGAACGTGCCCTTCAATCCGGTCAAAGATTTCGCACCGGTCTCTATGGCCGCCTATGGCACCTTGATGCTGGTGGCCAACCCCAAGACCGGCATCAAGTCCATGGCTGAGCTGATCGCCCAGGCCAAGGCCCGTCCGGGTGGCATTTCCTTCGGCTCTCCTGGCGTGGGCACGCCCCACCACATGGCGATGGAGCTGTTCAAGGTGCAGACCAGTTTGTTCATGCTGCACGTGCCCTATCGCGACTCGGCCGGCTACACCCAGGACCTGCTCTCGGGTGAGCTCAACGTCGGTTTCTTGCCGGTGCACATTGCCCAGGGCTTTGTGCGCGACGGCAAGCTCACGGCCCTGGCCGTGGGCAGCGCCAAGCGTCACCCGGTGGCCCCCAGTGTGGCCACTTTTGACGAGCAAGGTATCAAGGGCGTAGAGGTCGACCTCTGGTACGCCTTCTTTGCGCCTGCCCGCACTCCGGCGGGCGTGGTCAGCCGGCTCAATACCGAGATCGCCAGCATCGTTCGCAGCAACGAGGTCAAGGACCTGTTGGGCCGCGCTGGCATGGACGCCAGCGCCTCCACCGCTGACGAGCTGGGTCTGCTCACCCAGAAGGACTACCCCCGCTGGGGCGCGGTGATCAAGCGCAACGGCATTTCGGCGGAGTGAGCATGACGCACGACGGCATTGTGGTGGTTGGTGGGGGCATTGCCGGTTTGGCATTCGCTCTGTCGCTGCATCAGCGTGGCATCGCTTGTGATGTGTATGAAAGCGTGCCGCAGGTCAAGGAGTTGGGCGTGGGCATCACGCTGCTGCCCCATGGCATGCGAGAGCTTTCAGCCCTGGGCGTGCAGGCTGAGATCGAAGCGGTCGGCATCGAGAACCTGGAGAGCGTGTTCTTCAGCCGATTTGGCCAGTTCATCTACCGCGAGCCGCGCGGTCGCCATGCCGGCTACCCCCTGCCAGAGATCGGCATTCACCGCGGCAAGCTGCACCGCATCCTGTTTGAGGCCGCGCTCAAGCGGCTTGGGTCGGACCGCATTCACACCGGACACCGCTGTGCCGGCGTGACGCAAGACGAGACGGGCGTGACAGTGCACTTTACCGACGCATCCGGCGCTCAGCTGGCGCCGGTGCGTGGGCGCATTGCGGTGGCCTGCGACGGCATTCACTCGGCCGTGCGCAAGCAGTACTACCCGCAGGAGAAGGTGGCTTTTGGCGGCATCAATACTTGGCGCGGCGTGACGCGGCACAAGCCGATCTTGACGGGCAAGAGCTACATGCGGGTGGGCTCGATCCGCACCGGCAAGATGGTGATCTACCCCATTGCGGACAACATCGACGGCCAGGGCAATCAACTGATCAACTGGGTGGCCGAGATCGAGGGCAGCCAAGAGGTCATGAACGACTGGAACCAGGGCGGCCGGGCCGACGACTTCATTTCGATCTTCAAGGATTGGCAGTTTGACTGGCTCGATGTCCCCGCGTTGATCCGAAATGCCGATCAAATTCTGGAATACCCCATGGTCGACAAAGACCCGGTGGCGCAGTGGACCTTCGGGCGGGTCACGCTCATGGGCGATGCGGCCCATCCGATGTACCCACGCGGCTCCAATGGCTCAGCCCAGGCGCTCATCGATGCCCGCACCCTGGCCACCGAACTGGCACAGACCGCCGATCCGGTGGCGGCACTGGCCGCCTACGAGGCCCAGCGGCGCGAGGCCACAGCCCGGGTGGTACTGACCAACCGCAGCCAGCCGCCCGACGTGATCAACATCCGGGTTGAAGAACTCAGCGGTGACCGGCCCTATCGGCACATCGACGACCTGATCAGTCAGGACGAGCTGCGCCAGCTGTCGGACAACTACAAGAAGATTGCCGGCTTCTCGCTCGAGGCCGTCAAGGCTTGAGGCGTTCGCATCAGGCCCGGAGCAGCGCTCGATCAAGCGCCCCATCGCGCCGAGGGCGGCGCTCCCACAACATGCAGGGCAGTCGCGCCGTGGTGGGCCTGTCACAAAACACAGCCTGATTCCGCTGCGGCAGGTCAGTGCTGCCAATACCTGGGGAACAGGCCTTGAATTGGCCTGTGGGAGCCGCGCCCTCGCGGCGATGGGGCGCTCGATCAAGTGCTCAATCGCGCCGAGGGCGGCGCTCCCACAACATGCAGGGCAGTCGCGCCGTGGTGGGCGCTCCCAAAAAATTCCTTCGCGGCCGACGGGTGGCCCGAGTCAGTTGAGGTAGCGCGGCTTGTCTTTGGCCGGCGCGGCCTCGGGCTCTTCACTGCCGAGCACGGCGGCGGCGCTGGCGGGCAGTTGCTGCAGGTTAGGCACTTGCAGCCAATCTGAGGCCTTCAAGGCTTGATGCAGGAGGCGCAGCAAGCCTTGGGTGAGGGTGGTGTCCATCACCAGCTGCATATCACGCTTGCGCTGCGGCAGGCGCTCCATCATGGCCATTTGCAGCTTGCCGTCTGGCAGTGGTGTCAGGCCCAACTCAGTGACCAGCAGCGGATCTTCGCCCAGGGGCAAGGCCGCTGGCTGATCTTTGAAGGGCGTCTGGAAGTCGCCTTGATAGGCGGCCGCTTCTTTTTGGAAATTCTGCACCATTTGCTGGCGCTGCTGCGGCATTGGCGCAGCCGGGTCCAGCGCCGGCATCTGGGCTTGCAGCTGAGTCTGCGAGCTCTTGTCGAGCACCGGCAGCAATTGCAGGGTCAGGCGGCGCGTCAGCCAGATTCGAAACTCTTCGCCGCTTTGGCTGTTGATGCGCAGCAGCAGGCGGTCTTGTTCACCCGCATAGCTGACATTGACTTGATGGATGTTCATGATTCACGCACGCAGCAGTAGTCGGACACATCGGCCGGGGCGGGTCTGTCTCCTTCAGATCGCGCCCTTCGAAATACAAGCAAAATGGCCAGTCGCAGTCGGTCGAGACAGCCGGACTTTGCAAGCCATTTTTGTTGTTGATTCTAGGGAGCTTTGCGACGGGCATGGGACTGGGCCGTCTGTAAGGCCCCAGCCGGTGGCGGCCGAGACTTGAAAAGCCCGCTGCCTGCCCTCAGTTGTCTTTCAAGAGCCAGACAGGAGTTGCCATGCGACAAGACAAACTGACCACCAAGTTCCAGCAGGCCTTGGGCGATGCCCAGTCCATTGCCCTCGGTCGCGACCATCCCTATATCGAAGCGGTGCATGTGTTGGCCGCGATGCTGTCTCAGGACGAGGGGCCGCGCGCGCTGCTGCAGCGTGCCGGCGTCAACCTCGGCAGTCTGGAGTCGGCGGTGGAGGTGGGCCTCAAAAAACTGCCTCAGGTGCAGGGGCAGGACCAGATTCAGATCGGTCCCGAGCTGGGCAAGCTGCTGCAAGCCACCGAGAAGGAGGCGATCAAGCGGGGCGACAGTTTCATTGCGGCCGAGCTGTTCCTGCTGGCCTGTGCCGATCACAAGGGCGATGTGGGCCGCATGGCCCGCGAAAGCGGCATGACGCGGCAGGTGCTCGAAGCGGCCATTGCCGCCGTGCGCGGGGGCGAAAAAGTCGGCAGCGCCGACGCCGAAGGCCAGCGCGAGGCCCTGCGCAAATACACCCTCGACTTGACCGAGCGGGCCCGCGCCGGCAAGCTCGATCCGGTGATCGGCCGTGACGACGAGATCCGCCGCGCCATTCAGGTGCTGCAGCGGCGCAGCAAGAACAACCCGGTGCTCATCGGTGAGCCCGGCGTGGGCAAGACGGCCATTGTCGAAGGCCTGGCCCAGCGCATTGTCAATGGCGAGGTACCCGACTCGCTCAAGGGCAAACGCGTGCTGTCGCTGGACATGGCTTCCTTGCTGGCCGGCGCCAAGTTTCGCGGCGAATTCGAGGAGCGGCTCAAGGCGGTTCTCAATGAGCTGGCCAAAGACGAGGGTCAGACCATCGTCTTCATTGATGAGTTGCACACCATGGTCGGCGCCGGCAAGGCCGAAGGTGCCATTGATGCGGGCAATATGCTCAAGCCCGCTCTGGCGCGGGGCGAACTCCATTGCGTGGGCGCCACCACGCTCGATGAGTACCGCAAGTATGTGGAAAAGGATGCCGCGCTCGAGCGGCGCTTTCAGAAGATCCTGGTCGGTGAGCCCACGGTGGAGGCCACCATCGCCATCTTGCGCGGCTTGCAGGAAAAATACGAAAAGCACCACGGTGTGCAGATCACCGACCCGGCCATTGTGGCGGCGGCTGAGCTGTCGCACCGCTACATCACCGACCGCTTTCTGCCTGACAAGGCCATCGATCTCATTGACGAGGCCGCTGCCAAGATCAAGATCGAGATCGACTCCAAGCCCGAGGTCATGGACAAGCTCGATCGACGCCTGATTCAGCTGCAGATCGAGCGCGAAGCCGTGCGGCGCGAGAAGGACGAGGCCTCGCAAAAACGCTTTGCCCTGATCGAAGAAGAGATCGACAAGCTGCAAAAAGAAATTGCCGACCTCGATGAAGTCTGGCGAGCCGAAAAAGCGCAGGCGCTGGGCTCTAAGGACGTGATGGAAGAGATCGACCGCATTCGCCACCAGATCGAGGAGCACACCCGCAAGGGCGACTTCAACAAGGTGGCCGAACTGCAGTACGGCAAGCTGCCCGAGCTGGAAAAGCGCCTGCAGCAGGCGCAGGACAGTGAGCAAGCCAAGCCCGGCGGTGCGCCCAAGCTGCTGCGCACACAGGTCGGTGCCGAGGAGATCGCCGAGGTGGTGGCGCGGGCCACCGGCATTCCTGTTTCCAAGCTGATGCAGGGCGAGCGCGACAAGCTGCTGCAGATGGAAGACAAGCTGCACCAGCGTGTGGTTGGACAAAACGAGGCAATCTCGGCCGTGGCCAATGCCATCCGGCGTTCGCGCTCGGGCCTGTCTGACCCGAATCGGCCCACCGGTTCCTTTTTGTTCCTGGGCCCGACCGGCGTCGGTAAGACTGAGCTGTGCAAGGCCCTGGCCGGCTTTTTGTTCGACAGCGAAGACCACCTGGTGCGCATCGACATGAGCGAGTTCATGGAAAAGCACTCGGTGGCCCGGCTGATCGGTGCGCCACCCGGCTATGTGGGCTACGAAGAAGGGGGTTATTTGACCGAGGCGGTGCGTCGCAAGCCCTACAGTGTGCTGCTGCTCGATGAGGTCGAAAAAGCCCACCCGGACGTCTTCAACGTGCTGCTGCAGGTGCTCGACGATGGCCGCCTGACCGACGGTCAGGGGCGCACGGTGGACTTCAAGAACACCGTCATCGTCATGACCTCCAACATCGGCTCACACCTGATCCAGGCCATGGTGGGGCGCCCGGCCGAAGACATCAAGGAAGCCGTGGTCGACGAGCTCAAGAACCACTTCCGACCCGAGTTCCTCAACCGCATCGACGAGACGGTGGTCTTCCACGGGCTCGACGCGCAGCACATCGAGGCCATCGCCCGCATCCAACTGCAGGTGCTGGTCAAGCGGCTGGAGAAGATCGACCTGACGCTGCAGGTCTCGGAGGCGGCCATTCAAGAGCTGGCCAAGGTGGGTTTCGATCCGGTGTTCGGTGCGCGGCCGCTCAAGCGGGCCATTCAGCAACGCATCGAGAACCCCTTGTCCAAGCTGCTGCTCGAGGGCCGCTTTGTGCCCAAGAGCACCATCTCGGTGGGGGTCGATCCCATCCGCGAGCCGGGGGTGTTCGGCTTTCAGGGTCAGGCGCCGGTTGCCGCCTGAGCGACAGAGCCGCCGGCTGCCCAGGGGCTGATGCGCCGCAGGCCGGTGGTCCCGGTGG
>JAXITB010000189.1:0-5766 GCA_034680305.1 Polaromonas sp.
AACCTTCGGCCGTCAGGCGCTCCTGCGGTACCGGCTGCAGGTGGTGGTCGATCCGGTGCGGCGCCACGCTGCGGGGATCAAAGCGTTCGAGCGAAGTCATGGATGGCATTAAAAAAAGCCGCTGGAAGCGGCTTTTCGGGGCAGAGGCGACGCAACTGAAACGCTCAGGCGGCCTTGGCGCCGAGCTTTTCCTTGATGCGGGCCGACTTGCCGCTGCGGTCACGCAGGTAGTACAGCTTGGCACGGCGCACATCACCACGACGCTTGACTTCGATCTTGGCGATCAGGGGGCTGTAGACCTGGAAGGTACGCTCCACGCCTTCCCCGTTGGAAATCTTGCGAACGATGAAGCTCGAATTCAGGCCGCGATTGCGCTTGGCAATCACCACACCTTCAAAGGCCTGCACACGCTTGCGGTTGCCTTCAACCACGTTGACGCTGACGATGACGGTGTCGCCAGGCGCATAAGCGGGGATGACCTTATTCAGGCGGGTCATTTCTTCTTGTTCGAGAGTCTGGATCAGATTCATGAGGATTCCTCAGATGACTTTTTCGTTCATACACGCGCTACGCAAAAGACCGCAAATCCGTCTGCTTTTTATAAAGCACGCAAGCCAATGAGTCATTGCTTGCGCCGGTTGCAGTGGCCGCCAGAGGACCGAAAAGCCCGCCATTATAGCGGTTCAGACCGGTCATCGGCACGGGCTGGCCTGAGCCTTCCCAAGCACCCAGGACCTCGTGCTGCAAGCCAGATGCGGATGTCTCGGCCCTCATTTTTTGCGATACCCTTGTGAGGATGTCTGCAGTCCACCTGGAATCAAAGCCGCTGCTCTACACCTACCGGCGCTGTCCCTACGCCATGCGTGCGCGCATGGCTTTGCTGCAAGCAGGGGTGGCCTACCAAGCGCATGAGGTGTCACTGCGCGACAAACCGCCCGAGATGTTGGCCTTGTCACCCAAAGGCACGGTGCCCGTGCTGGTCTTGCCCCATGGCGAAGTGCTGGAGCAAAGCCTAGACATCATGCGATGGGCCTACGCAAAGACCGGCGACCAAGACACCGTATGGGCAAGGGCGCAAACACCGAACAATCTGGCGATGCTGAGCCTGTGCGATGGCGAGTTCAAACACCATCTGGACAGAACCAAATACCCACAGCGTTACGCCGATGCCCGGGGTCTGGACTACCACCGCACTCAAGCCGTGGCGGTGTTGCTCGAACCGCTGGACATGGCCTTGCAAGGCGCGGCGCACTTGGGTGGCCAAGCACCCTGCGCGGCCGACGTTGGCATCTTTCCCTTCGTTCGGCAGTTCGCGGCCATAGACACCACCTGGTTTGAGGCTTTGCCTTTACCGAGGGTGCAGGCTTGGTTGGCACAGTGGTTGAGGCATCCTTTGTTTGAAGCGGCGATGGTCAAGCCTGCCAAAGACCCAGGCGCCTGAATCCGGCCCTTGACCGCTCGAGGCCTTCAAGCAGGCCCTGTCACGGTTTAGCGCTTTGCCCTTCTTCGGTCTCACCTGCTGGGTAAGTCCGCTACGCACCCGATTGCGCGACCCATACTGGCCCCGTTGCTGCCGTTGAAGAGGCGATCCTGCAGCCTCCTGACACCTTGCCAGCACGGTCCGGACACTCAGACACGTTCAATGCCGTAGCCAGGTTCAGGGAGCAGCGCCGGTCTCCTGCCCCTCGGCCCCCCCATGGGCCACGCCGTCAAGATAGGCCAGATCGGCCTTGCTCAGCCGGCCCTGACTGCGCGCCTGTTCGACCAGATCAGGGCGGTGGTTGGCACTGAGCCGAAGGCTTTGCTGGCGCCGCCACTGGGCGATCTGCGCGTGGTGACCTGAGGTGAGGGCCGCGGGCACGGCCTGCCCGCGCCAAACCTCGGGCCGGCTGTAGTGGGGACAGTCCAGCAGCCCGTCGAGCACCGGATTGAAACTGTCTTGCTGGTGACTGCCGTCGTCATGCAAGACCCCGGGTTGCAGGCGGGCCACCGCGTCGAGCAGGGCCACGGCCGCGATTTCTCCGCCCGACAGGACAAAGTCACCCAGGCTGATCTGCTGGTCCACCTGGCTGTCGATGAAGCGCTGGTCCAGCCCCTCATATCGACCGCAGATCAATATCGCACCCGCACTGGCAGCCCAATCGCTGACGGCGGCATGATCGAGCACGCGCCCCAGGGGAGAAAACAGCAGCACCGGGGCGCGATCGGTTCGATCGGCCCGGATGCGCTCCAGGCATTGCAACAAGGGCTCGGCCAACATGACCATGCCTGGCCCGCCGCCATAGGGCCGGTCATCGACCCGCCGGTACAGGCCCTCACCGTGTTCACGCAAATCCCACAGACGCACTTGCACCTGTCCAGATTCATAAGCACGGCGGGTCACGCCACTGCTCAAAAACGGCGCAAAGAGTTCGGGAAACAGCGTGATGATGTCAAAACGCATGAACTGGCCCGAATCAGTAGTCGCTCTGCCAGTCCACCGTGATGCGGCGCGCCGGCAGGTCCACCGCATCGACATAGGCCGAGACAAAGGGAATCATGCGCTCGGCCGGAACGACGCTGCCGTCCTCGGCCGTGGCCTCATAGGCCAAGACCAACACCGAATTCGGGCCGGTGGACATCAGGTCGCGCACCTGACCGAGCGACTGTCCCTGTCGGTTGATGACATCGAGCCCAATCAGGTCGACCCAGTAATACTCGTCGTCAGCCGGCGGAGGGAAGGCCGAGCGGGGCAAAAAGATGCGGGCGCCCTTGAGCGCTTCGGCCCCGTTGCGGTCGTCCAGGCCCTCGATCTTGGCCACCACCACGTCGGAATGCCAGCGGCACTCGTCAATGGTCACGGACACCGCACCCTTGAAAGCAGTAAAGCCCGGGCGAAACCGGGCTTCAGGGGTCTGTAAGAACCAGGATTTGGCCTGCAGCAGGGTCTGGGGGTCGCCGCTGTGAGGCAGCAGCTTGACCCAGCCCTTGATGCCCCAGGCATCGAGCACACGCCCGACTTCCACGGCATCGTCCGGCAAGGACGACGGCTGGAAAACGGACATGGCCGCGCTCAGGCGGCGGCAGGGGCCGCCTGCTTGACCAAACGAACCACGGTGGGCGAGGCTTGTGCGCCCACGCCTTGCCAGTAGCTCAGACGGTCATGCGCCACGCGCAGGCCCTCTTCCGTGCCTTTGGCCAGCGGGTTGTAAAAACCGATGCGCTCGATGAAGCGGCCGTCACGACGGTCGCGCTTGTCAGCCACAACGATGTTGAAAAAAGGGCGATGCTTGGAGCCGCCGCGTGCAAGTCGGATCACGACCATGATTTATCCTTCGGGTGGCGAGGCCCGGACAGGCCCCATGATTTTTGCAACGCTTGAGACACACGACATGGCCACCCGGCCAGCGAAACGCCGCAAAGCCTTCAAGTATAGTCGCAAGTTCGATTAATCCCTTGTGCTTACTTCGCCATGAGCTTCACGATACGCGCCAGTCACCCCGAAGATGTGGGCGCCATCACCCGAATTTATGCCCACCATGTGCTGCACGGCACGGGCACCTTTGAGATCGATCCACCGAGCTTGACGGACATGACGCAGCGGCGGGCCGACGTTCTGGCCAAGGGCCTGCCCCACTTGGTGGCCGAAGACCAGGGCGAGGTGATCGGCTTTGCCTACTGCAACTGGTTCAAGCCCAGACCAGCCTACCGTTTTTCAGCGGAGGACTCCATCTACCTGGCCCCGCAAGCCCACCGGCGCGGCATTGGCCGGGCCCTGTTGGACGAATTGGCCCGGCAGGCCGAGGCCGTTGGGGTGCGCAAGCTCATTGCCGTGATCGGCGACTCGGCCAACGCCGGCTCGGTGGGCGTGCACAGCGCAGCCGGCTTCACACAGGTGGGCATACTGCGCTCCTGCGGCTGGAAGTTTGATCGCTGGCTCGACATCGTGCTGATGGAGAAGACCCTGGGCGATGGCGACAATACCCCGCCGGTGTCCACACCGACGGCGGCTGGCTGACAATTGAAGATTAACACCGGCGCTTTTGCCGGGGCAGTCTGCGCACCGATGAAAAACAAGACCTTGGGCACCTGGCTCGCCTTTCTGGGCGGCCCGCTGGGCCTGCACCGCTTCTACCTGTTCGGACTGTCTGACCTGATCGGCTGGGCCCTGCCCATCCCGACGGCGCTGGGTCTGTACGGCATGATGCGCGCGCGCGGCCTGGGCCTCGATGACCACCTGAGCTGGGTGCTGATTCCCCTGCTCGGTTTTGTGATAGCCGGCTGCTGCCTCAACGCCATCGTCTACGGCCTGATGGACGAAGACAAATGGAATACGGGCTTTAATCCTGAAAATGCACAAAGTCCGGCCAGCCATGAGGCCGGGCGCGGCAACTGGCTGACCATCATGGCGGTCATCGGCTCATTAATGGTGGGCGCAACGGCCTTGATGGGGGCACTGGCCTACAGCTTCCAGCGCTACTTCGAATGGCAGATCGAACTGGCGAGGCAGATCTCGCAGTAAAAAACCGCACTGGCGCAGCGCTCGCCAGACTCCGCTCAGTAGAGCTGCAAACTGAACCAGTAGGCCGCCGCAGCCACCAGGGCCGAGGCCGGGATGGTCAAGACCCACGCCCAGACGATGTTGCCCGCCACGCCCCAGCGAACCGCGCTGGCACGCTGGGTGGAGCCCACACCGACGATGGCGCCGGTGATGGTGTGAGTGGTTGACACTGGAATACCCAAGAACGTCGCCAGAAACAGGGTCATCGCCCCACCGGTTTCAGCGCAAAAGCCGCCGACCGGCTTGAGCTTGGTGATTTTCTGGCCCATGGTCCTGACAATGCGCCAGCCGCCAAACAGGGTGCCCAGCGCAATGGCCACATAGCAGCTGACGATTACCCAGGACGGTGGGGCCTTGTCGGCGGTGGACGCATAGCCGGTGGCAATGAGCAAGAGCCAGATGATGCCGATGGTCTTTTGCGCATCGTTGCCGCCATGGCCCAAGCTGTAGGCACCGGCCGAAACCAGCTGCAAGCGCCGGAACCAACGGTCCACCCGTGAAGGCGCGGCCCGCCTACAAACCCAGGCCACCAGCACCATCATGAGCGAGCCCAACAGAAAACCCAGAGTCGGCGAGACAAAGATGAAGGCCACCGTCTTGAGAATGCCCGCAGAAATCAGGGCGCCTGGGCCGGCCTTGGCGATGACGGCCCCAACGATGCCTCCAATGAGCGCATGCGAGGAACTGCTGGGAATGCCGTAGTACCAAGTCACCACATTCCAGGTGATGGCCCCCACCAGCGCACCGAAAACGACATGGGTGTCGACCACCCCAGGCTGCACGATGCCCTTGCCGATGGTGGCCGCCACGCTCAAGTGAAAAATGAAGATAGCCACAAAGTTGAAGAAGGCGGCAAACAGCACCGCCTGGGCAGGCCTGAGCACACCGGTCGAGACCACCGTAGCGATCGAGTTGGCGGCATCGTGAAAGCCATTCATGAAGTCGAACAGCAAGGCCAACACCACCAACATCGCCACCACCCAAAAGGCGGTTTGTACGGTTTCCATGACTAACCCGTGATCAAGAGTTTTCGAGGACGATGCCCTCGATCAAGTTGGCCACGTCTTCGCACTTGTCAGTGATGGTTTCCAGCAACTGATAAATGGCTTTGAGTTTGAGCACTTCACGCACATCGGGCTCTTCGCGGAACAACTTGCTCATGGCGCTGCGCATAACGCGATCAGCATCAGATTCGAGTTTGTCGATTTCTTCGCAGGTCTTCAAAG
>JAXITB010000190.1:0-5762 GCA_034680305.1 Polaromonas sp.
AGCCAATGGCGGTCACGCAGGCGCAGGTTTTCGTGGCTGATGCGCTGACTGCGGGTGAGCATGGAATACATGAACTGCTCGGGCTCGAAGGGGTCGCAATAGCGGCTGCCGCAGACCTCGAACCACTCCATCGCATTCCAGGCCGCGTTTTGGATGCGCAGCGTCTCCACCCGCCGCGCCGCCTGGTAGGCCTTGAGCACATCGGTCAGGCGGGCCGGATCGTCGCCGATCAGCTTGAACTGGCGCGTCAGCTCGATCGCGTCCTCGATGGCCAGCTTGGTGCCCGAGCCGATGGCAAAGTGCGCGGTGTGCACCGCATCGCCCATCAGCACCACATGGCTGCCGTGGGTGTTTTGCAGCCACCATTGGTCACAGACCACGCGCTGGAAATTGAGCCAGGCCGAGCCGCGCAGGTGACGCGCATTGGTCATCAGCTTGGCGCCCTGGAGGTTTTCGGCAAAGATCTTCTCGCAAAAGGCGATCGACTGCTCTTGGTCGGCCTGATCCAGACCGTGAGCCAGCCAGACCGACTCCGGACACTCGACGATGAAGGTGGTGGTGTTTTCGTCGAACTTGTAGACATGGGCAGCGAACCAGCCATGCTCGGTTTTCTCGAACAAGAAGGTGAAGGCGTCGTAGAGCTTGTGGGTGCCCAGCCAGATGAAACGATTGGGCCGCACCACGATGTCGGGGCGAACCACCGCCTCGTAGCGGGTGCGGATGCGGGAGTTGATGCCATCGCAGGCAATGACCAGATCGGCATCGGGAAAGTCCAGGTCGCTGTCGACCTCGGCCTCGAACACCAGCTTGACGCCCAATTGCTCGCAGCGCTCTTGCAAGATGTTGAGCAGCTTCTTGCGACCAATGCCCACAAAGCCATGGCCGCCAGAGCGGATCACCTGGCCCTTGAAGTGCAGCTCAATGTCGTCCCAGTGATTGAAGGACTGCTCAATGGACTCGGCGGTCGGGCCGTCCCATTGGCGCATGTTGTCCATGGTGGCATCGGAAAACACCACGCCCCAACCGAAGGTGTCGTAGGGCTTGTTGCGCTCGACCACGGTGATGTCATGGCCCGGGTCCAATTGCTTCATCAGCAAGGCAAAGTAAAGCCCGGCCGGGCCACCGCCTATGCATACGATCTTCATGACTGCTCCTTGTCCGGACGGCAACCATGATCGGCTGCGGCATCAGGCGGCATTTAGTTTAGGTCTAAACTAAATCGGCTTCAAGGTGGCTGCGCAAATCAGCGCAAGCGCTGAGGGCTTTCGGCAGGCCCACAGATCGTGGACCGAATGCAAGCTGCCACCGCCCGGCTGAGCGCACGCCAGGCTGACGGATGAGCTGATCCAAGCTGAGCTTTCACCCCGACAATCACCGACCACTAGCGTGGCCGAGAGCGGCTGCGCTCACCCCTTGCTACCGAGAAGGTCAGAACATGCCCGGCACGCCAGCCACCCATGAGGCTTCGGCCCCTGAGCAAAACCCTGGCCCCTGGCTGGGCGCCCTGCAAAGACCGCCAGCCGCACTGCAAACCGCGCTCGATCTGTGTCGTGCGAGCCCGCTGCCCATGATGGTGTGGTGGGCGTCTCACCCCGAGCCCTTCATTAACGCGGCCTGCGGCGCCGTCACCGGCGCCGCCCATCACGGCCCATCAGGCCTGCTGTGGCAGGCGCTGGCACCCGACGTTGAAAAGGTGATGCGCACCGGCCAAGCCGTCTCACGCGAGGGCGTGTCACTGATGCTGCCTCATGCTGACCTGCAAGAGGCCGCTCAGGGCGCCTTCTGCCTGCATCCGCTGCAGGATCAGGGCCGCACCGCCGGCGTGCTGCTCATCGGCACCCGCTCCGACCCCCGGCCCTCGTCGACCTGGCGCGAGCGCATGAACTACGCGGCGGTGATTCATTCCATGGACCTGGGTTTTTGCCTGGTCGAATTGCTCGAGCCCGATGGCAGCGGGCTGCACGACTACCGCTACCTCGAGGTCAATCCGGCCTATGAAGCCCATTCGGGTCTGTCCGGTCTGGTGGGCAAGCGCATCTCCGAGCGCGTGGCGGTGCGCGAGCCCTTCTGGCCGCGGGCCTTCAATCAAGTATTGGCCAGCGGCGAAATCCTGCAGGCCACAGTCACTGTGAGCGACGGGGAGCGAACCCTGGAGACCTGCATCATGCGCATGGGCGGGCCAGACAGCCGGCAACTGGCGGTGCTACTGAAGAACGTGACAGAGCAACGACGGATCGCCCGGGCCCTGCAAAGCAGCGAGAAGCAGGCCCGCGACGCCGCCAAACGGGCCAAGGCCGATCACAACCGTCTGGCGGCGGTGCTGGAGGCCACGCCGGCGGCTGTGATCGTGGTCAATGCCCAGAACGAAATCACCCTGGTCAACTCTCAAGCGCGGCAGATATGGGGTGACCTGCCAGCCGCAGACCCAAAGGCCTGGCAAGGTCAGTGGGCCGATGGTGGTGACCGACACGGCCAACGGTTGAGTCCGTCGGATTGGCCGCTCAGCCGGGCCTTGCGGGGCGAGATGGCCCGCGATCTGATCGAGATCGTCTCGCCACGCGATAGCCATGAGCGAGGCATCTTTGTGGCTTCGGCTGCGCCCATCTGGTGCAGCGAGTCGGCGGTGGAGGGCGCCGTGGTGGTGGCAGTGGACATCACCGATCGGGTCATGGCCGAGCGCACCTTGCGCAACACCAGCGAGCGCAAAGACGAGTTCCTGGCCATGCTGGCCCACGAGTTGCGCAACCCCCTGGCGCCAATCGCCATGGCGGCCGAGATGATGCGCCGGCCTGACACCTCGACACAGGCCATGCACGACAGCATCGCCATCATCGGCCGGCAAGTTCGGCACATGCGCGGCCTGATCGACGACCTGCTCGATGCCGCGCGAGTCAATCGCGGCAGCATTCGGCTCGATCAGCACTGCCTGGACCTGCGTCCACTGGTGGGCGACGCCATTGAGCAGGCCGCTGCCTTGTTGCAAAGCGTGGGCCATGAGCTGCAGGTCAATCTGCCCGAGCAGGAACTGCCGGTCAATGGCGACGCCAAGCGCATCGTGCAAGTCTTGGTCAATCTACTCAACAACGCCGCCAAGTACACGCCGGCCGGCGGCTGCATTGCCATCGAGGCGAAGGCCGATGGCTGTTGGGTCAGCATCGCTGTGGCCGACAACGGCATCGGCATGGACGAAGACACGCTGCTGCGAGCCTTCGACCTGTTCGCCCAGGCCGATCGCAGCGCTGACCGGCAACAAGGCGGCCTGGGCATCGGTCTGGCGCTGGTGAAAAAGCTGGTCGAGCTGCATGGCGGCCGGGTGATCGCCCGCAGCGAGGGGCCCGGCTGCGGCAGTCGGGTCACGATACGCTTGCCCTTGTGCCTACCCAAAGGGCTAGAAAACCCACCACAGCCCAGCGCCGCGCGCGCCTCTGCCGAAACCCCGCTGCGCATTCTGATCGTCGATGACAACGTCGATGCCGCACAAACGCTGGCGCTATTTTTGCAGGCCTGCGGCCATGTATGCTCGGTGGCACACACGGGCGAGCAAGCCCTCGCCCTGACCCCACAGTTCAGGCCCGAGGTAGGTATTTTGGACATCGGCCTGCCCGGCATGGACGGCAAGGAACTGGCGCAAAGTCTGCGTGTGAACCCAGCCACAGCAGACGCCACCCTGTTGGCTCTGAGCGGCTACGCGCAGCCCAACGACAAGCACGCCGCCCTGACCGCCGGCTTCGACCACTATCTCGTCAAGCCGGTCGACGTGGATCAATTGCTGACGCTGCTGCAGACCGCAAGGCGCCGCTGAGGACCATGCGGTGCGAGCGCGCCAGGAGGCTGGGCGGCAGAAGGCGTCGCGCCGAAATGGGCGAAAACCGTGGATGACTGGGTGGCGCCGAACAAGCCGGTGCTCAAAGCACGGCCACGCCCTGGATTTCCAGCACGATACCGGGACGCGCAAAGTGTGAAACGGTGATCAGCGCGCTGGCCGGATACCGACCGGGCTCGAACATCGTGCTGCGAATCTTGACAAAGGCTTCACCGTGACGCGGGTCGTTGAGAAAGACCGTCATGGTCACCAGGTTGGCCAGCGAGCCACCCACCCGCTGCAAGGTCTTGTCGATCAGGGCAAAGCAGGTGCGGCACTGCGCCTCGAACTGGCCCGAGATGTCATGACCATCGAGGTCCGTGGTGGTGGTCTGGCCGGCCAGCCAGACGGTGCGCCCGCCCTCGGTGATGACCGCGGGCGAGAACGCGCGCGCCTTTTGCATCTCGTTGGACTCGAGGTGGGTGACGGTGGCTTTTGGGGTCATGGCAGGAGCGAGCGTGAAAAATGAAGGAGTTTGGTTTGTATGCCGCTCCCGCCGACACGTCAATCACCGATGGCCCTGAGTTCCAGCCCCCAGACCCCGCCCGGCGAGATGGCAAAGCCCCATCGCCGCGAGGGCGCGGCTCCCACGCCTCGATCTTGAAGGCCGGTCAGTCTTTGCAGGAGCGCCGCCCCGGGCGCGATACAGCCGCATTTTGTGGGAGCGCAGTCCCGGACGCGATACAGCAGAATTTTGTGGGAGCGCCGCCCTCGGCGCGATGCGGCGACCGATGAAGCACCGCCCTTCACCCAATGCCCCATCGCCGCCAGAGCGCGGCTCCCGCTCCTCGCAAAGGCCCCGTGGCCGCGAGGCCGCGACCCAGATCAGGCCTTTTTGCCCAGCCGGTGAGCGATTTCACCCACGATGCCACGACGGAACAGCAAGACGCAGACCACAAAGGTGGCCCCCATGACGATGGACACCATCGAGCCCAGATTGGCCAGGTAGTTCTGCATGGTCACAATGATGGCCGCACCCAGCACCGGCCCGAGCAAGGTGCCCATGCCGCCCAGCAGGGTCATGAGCACCACTTCGCCCGACATCTGCCAGCCCACGTCGGTGAGGGTGGCCAAGCCAAAGGCGATGGCCTTGGTCGCACCGGCCAGCCCGGCCAAGGTGCCTGACAGCACAAAGGCCAGCAGCTTGTAGCGGTCGACGTTGTAGCCCAGGGACAGGGCCCGGGGCTCGTTTTCGCGGATGGACTTGAGCACCTGCCCGAAGGGCGAGTGAATGATGCGGTAGATCAAGGCAAAACCCATCAGGAAGATGGCCGCCACCACGTAGTACATGCGGGTGTCGTTGCTCAGATCGATCAGTCCCAAGAACTTGCCCCGGGGCACGCTCTGAATACCGTCTTCCGCATAGGTGAAGGGCGCTTGCACGCAGATGAAATAAATCATCTGGGCCAGCGCCAGAGTCACCATGGCGAAGTAAATGCCTTGCCGGCGTACCGCCAGCCAGCCCGTCACCAAGCCGATGACGGCAGCCGACGCCGTGCCAGACAAGATGGCCAACTCCGGGCTCAGACCCCAAACCTTGGCCGCGTGGGCCGAGACATAGGCGGCAAAGCCGAAGAACATGGCATGCCCGAAGGACAGCAGGCCGGTAAAGCCAATCAGCAGGTTGAAGGCGCAGGCAAACAGTGCAAAACACAACACCTTCATCAAGAAGATGGGATAGCCCAAGAAAGGCGCCACCAACAGCAGCGCCAGCAAGGCCAGGTAAAGGGCGCGGGTCTTGTTCATCATTTCTCCCGCCCAAACAGGCCAGCTGGCCGCACCATGAGCACGATGGCCATGATGATGAACACCACGGTGCTGGAAATTTCGGCGTAAAACACCTTGGTCAGACCCTCGATCAGACCCAAGGCAATGCCGGTGATGATGGAACCCAAAATAG
>JAXITB010000191.1:0-5752 GCA_034680305.1 Polaromonas sp.
CCCGACCGCAGGCAGGCACCGCCCAGACCGATCGGGTCGACCGCCAGCAGCGCGGCCGCCCAGGCGTCGTCGTCGCTCAGGAGGTCGGCCTGTGCCTGCAAAGGGTCCAGGCGGGGCGGCGGCGCGGCGTGCATGGGGTCTGGGTTTTTGCCGCCAGGGGTCCAGAGGGCAGGCGCGCTCAGGCTCAGTCGGGCAGGAGTTCGGCCACGGCCCGCTCGACTCGGGCGGTCGAGCCGGTGTCGTCGAGTACATGGCGGCGCAGGCGGTGCCGCAAGGCCGGTGCCGCCACCTGCCGCAGGTGGGCCCGGGTGACCTCGGCATCGCCTTGCAGCGCGGCGCAAGCACGGGCCGCGCGCATCAGCGTCATGTCGCCGCGCAGGCCGTCGGTGCCCAGGGCCATGCACAGCTGGGCCGCGCTTTGGCGCACGCTGTCCGGAATCGGGGTATCGTGCAATCGCTTGCGGGCAGCCAGCACTTTCTTGCGAATCTTTTCGGCCTCTTTGTCCCAGCGGGCACAGAAGCCGGCTGGGTCGTGCTCGAAGGCTTCGCGGCGGCGTACCACTTCGACCCGGCTGGCCAAGTCTTCCGGGGTCTTGACTTCGACCGACAGACCGAAGCGGTCGAGCAGCTGTGGGCGCAACTCGCCTTCTTCTGGGTTGCCGCTGCCCACCAGCACAAAGCGGGCGGGGTGGCGCACCGACAGGCCTTCGCGCTCGACCACGTTTTCGCCGGAGGCGGCCACATCAATCAACAGGTCGACCAAGTGGTCTTCCAGCAGATTGACTTCGTCGATGTACAAAAAGCCGCGGTTGGCGCGCGCCAGCAGCCCCGGCTCGAAGGCCTTGATGCCTTGGGAGAGCGCTCGCTCCAGGTCGAGCGCACCGACCACGCGGTCTTCAGTAGCGCCCAGAGGCAGGTCGACCACGGGCACAGGCTGGCTGTGTGATTTCAGATTTTTTCCCGCTTGCAAGGCGCTGCGGCATTCATCGCAGCAGCGGCCGGGCTGTGCCGGGTCGCAGGCGTAGGGGCAGCCGGTGACCGCCTTCATGGGCGGAAGCAGGGCGGCCAGGGCGCGAACGGCCGTGGACTTGCCGGTGCCTCGGTCGCCGAGCACCAGCACACCGCCCATGGACGGGTCGACTGCGGCCATCAAGATCGCCAGCTTCATCTCGTCCTGCCCGACGATGGCGGCGAAAGGAAAGGTGTACGCCATGGGCTGCGAGTATGACACAGCAGAACACACAAATGTGTCAAAAATAAGTGACACAAAAGGGTTTACCCTTGGTTTTCGGGCTTGGGCTCCCCGGCGTTGTGGTGAATTCAGCGCCTACCTCGGATACCGATGTGCTCGACGGCTGGTCTGCAAGCTCAGGCGAGCCAGGTTCACTGGCCCGCTTTGGATTCGTCCAATTGGGCTTGCTCGCGCGCCTTACGCTCGGCCACGCTGCGGGCGTGGGCCTGCCGGGCATCGCGGATTTGCCACAGGCCCCAGATCAGCACCACGATGAAGATGCCCAGTTCAAGCCAGATACCCATGATGCTCGTTCCTCCTGAAGTCGCCGAACTTGAATTGTTTCATGCGCCAAGACGCAGCGTTTTGGACGGATTTTTCACTCCAGCCGCCCACTTGGTGGGTCCAAGCCGCCACAATCGAACTTTCTTAGGTGATCCGACTTTGACCGTGAACTTTCTTCCGCAGGATGACGAGCAGCGTGCGCTGCTGCACAACGAGGTGCACGCCAGGCCCACCGCGCGCATACGCATGCCGGCGCTGGTGGTCTATGTGGCCGTGCTCAATGAGGGCGTGAGCCGCGAGCAGGAAAGCGAACACCTGCGCCGTCTGCCGGGACAGGAGCACTTGCGGACCGAGCAGTTGACCGGCAACTTCTTGAGGCTGCGCTTTGCCACGCACACGGTCAAGTGGGAGCGGCACACCGAATTTACCCGCTACTCCATCGTTCAACACCTGCCCGAGCATGCTTATCTCGGCTCGAGTCGGCCGGAGCTGTTGTCTGAACTGGTGGTATCGCCGCAATGGCTGGCCGGTATTCCGGGGCGCACCATCGCGGCGATCAAGCTGGCCATGACCCATGGTGATCTGTCGACCCCTGAGGAAACCATGGCTTTGGCCCGCCACTGGTTTGGCGACGGCGCGGTGGTGGCCTCGGTCATGGGCAACAACGGGCATTCGTGGGCAGTCAGCGATTTTCTGATCAGCGACAGTGGCTTCGAGCGCATTCTGGTGGTGGCGCCTTCGAGCACCTCGCCGACCCGTGCCGGACGGATTTCACAGCGGCTGCTGGAACTGGAGACCTATCGCCTCATGGCCTTGCGCGGCTTGCCGGTCACCAAGCAATTGGGCCCGGTGCTGGGGCAGGCCGAGGCGGCTCTGCTGGAGATCATGGCGCGGCTGGACAACAAAGATGCGGCCGATCAGGACCTGCTCGATCAATTGGTGGCCCTGGCCACTCGGGTGGAGCGCGCCACCGCCGAGCATGCCTACCGGTTTTCGGCCACCCGCGCCTATGACGCGTTGGTTCAGCAGCGCCTGGCCGAGTTGCGCGAGCGGCCTTTGTCGGGGACACAGACCATCGGCGAGTTCATGCAGCGCCGGCTTTCGCCGGCCATCGCCACGGTGGCTGCGACCGCACAGCGCCTGGCTTCACTGGCCGAGCGCATCGCGCGCACCAGTTCACTGCTGCGCACCCGGGTGGACATTGCCACCGAGGAACAAAATCGCCAGTTGCTGGAAAAGCTCACCCGCGGTCAGGAACTGCAGTTGCGCCTGCAAACCACGGTCGAGGGCCTGTCGATCGCGGCCATCAGCTATTACGTCATCAGCCTGCTGCTGTACGGCGTCAAGGCACTGCAGGGCGCGGGCGTGCCGATCAACCCCGAAATCGCGGTGGGCGCAGCGGTGCCCTTGGTGCTGTGGGGCGTCTGGCGCATGACGCGGCGCATTCATCGTGCGCTGAATAAGGCTCCCTGAGCCGCAGCGTGACGGGGAAGTCAAGCCGGCGCCTCAGCGCCGCTCGAGCGATACAAAACTGTAGTTCAGGCCGGTCTTCGACACGCCTTCGCTGCGCTTGACTTCATCCCACTGTGGCCCGAGTGCGGGCGCGTGGGCATCGCCTTCAAAGGCTTGATGGATCTCGGTGACTTCCACCCGGTGCGCCAGGGCTTGGGCCTGGGCGTAGATTTGCGCCCCGCCAATCACCCACACCTGCGCGGCACCCTCGCACAGGGCCAGCGCCTGCGGCAGCCCGTCGGCCCGCTCGGCGCCTTCGGCCTGCCATTGGGCCTGCCGGGTCAGCACGATGTTGCGCCGGCCGGGCAGGGGACGAAAGCGAGGCGGCAGTGAGTCCCAGGTTTTGCGACCCATGATGACCGGGTGGCCCTCGGTGAGTTGCCGAAAATGCGCCAGGTCTTCCGGCAGGTGCCAGGGCATGCTGCCGTCGCGGCCAATCACGCCGTTGGCCGCGCGGGCGTAGATCAGGGCGATCTGCGGCGAGCCGGCCGACATCACACCGCCACCGGTGCCTTGATGGCCGGGTGGTGCTCGTAGCCCACGACCTCAAAATCGTCGAACTCGTAGTCGAAGATGGTCGGTGGGCGCCGCTTGATGAGCAGTTGCGGGCAGTGCAGGGGCTCGCGCGAAAGCTGCAGGTCCACTTGCTCCTGGTGATTGCTGTAGATGTGACAGTCGCCGCCGGTCCAAATGAAGTCGCCCACGTCGAGATCGCATTGCTGGGCCACCATGTGGGTCAGCAGCGCGTAGCTGGCGATGTTGAAGGGCACGCCCAAAAAGATGTCGGCGCTGCGCTGATAAAGCTGGCAGCTCAGGCGGGCCCGCTGGCCGTCAGTGGCGGGAGCGACATAAAACTGGAAGAAGGCGTGGCAGGGCATCAGCGCCATCTTGGACAGCTCGGCCACATTCCAGGCGCTCACAATGATGCGGCGCGAATCCGGATTGGTCTTGAGCGTCTTGATCACGTCGGCGATCTGGTCGATGTGGCCACCATCGGGCGTGGGCCAGCTGCGCCACTGCACACCGTAGACTGGACCGAGGTCGCCATCGGGGCCAGCCCATTCGTCCCAGATGCTCACACCGCGCTCGCGCAGCCAGTTGTTGTCGCTCGAGCCTTTCAGAAACCAAAGCAATTCATAAATGATGCTCTTGAGGTGCACCTTCTTGGTGGTCACCAGTGGAAAGCCTTGCCGCAGGTCAAAGCGCATCTGATGGCCGAACACGCTCTTGGTGCCGGTGCCGGTGCGATCGGGCTTGAACACGCCATGCGTGTTGACATGGCGCATGAAGTCCTCGTACTGCGAGAACGGGCGGGCTCTGGTCATGATGGGGATCGGGTGGACTGGCGAAGAATCAGCTCATTGTAGGAGTGCTGGATGCGAGGGCTTGAATGTGGCTCCCCCGTTCCACCCATGACCATTGACCCCATGCAAGCCTCGCCCTCGCGGCGATGCCCCTGTTTTTCTCCCCCTCTGGGAGAGGGGCGGGGCGAGGGCATGAGCCTTCAAGGGCCGCATCGCGCCGGGGGCGGCGCTCCCACAGGCTTTCAGCAGGCGTGGATTGTGGGGGTGCTGTGGGAGCCTCGCCCTCGCGGCGATGCCCTCTGGCTTAAACCCGCAATACCCGTCCCGGATTGAGCAGGTCCTGAGGGTCGAGGGCGCGCTTGATGGCGCGCATCATGTCCAGGGCCACCGGGCTCTTGTGGTGTTCAAGTTCGTCGACCTTGAGACCACCGACCCCATGCTCGGCTGAGATCGAGCCGTCGAAGGCGCGCACGGCCTCGTAGACCAGCTTGTTGACCCGCCCCTCCTGGGTCTGCAGGAACGACTTGCCGTCCTGACCTTCGGGGGCCTGCACATTGAAGTGCAGATTCCCATCGCCCAGATGCCCGAAATTGACCAGACGCACGCCAGGGATGTTGCGCTCGAGCAGGTCGTGTGCGTAGCGCACAAACTCAGCAATGCGCGAGATCGGCACCGAAATGTCGTGCTTGATGTTCAGACCTTCTTCGGCCTGGGCCAGCGGAATGGACTCGCGCACATGCCAGAGTTGCTGGGCCTGGGCCATGCTTTCGGCGATCACCGCGTCAGTGACCATGCCTTGCTCCATGGCATCTTCCAGCAGGCGCTCGAGCATCTCCCGCGCATGCTCGGGCGATTCGTGGTCGGAGTTTTCAAGCAGCACGCAATACTCGCTGGTCTTGTGAAAGGGCACGCGCATCTGCGGGAAGTGCTTGGCCACCAGGCTGAGGGCAAAGCGACCCATGACTTCAAAGCCGGTCAGTGACGCGCTCAGGTGCATTTGCGCCACGCCCAGTAAGCCGATGGCCTGCTCCATGCTGGGCACCGCCGCCCAGGCGGTGAGCTGGGAGGCCGGCAGTGGATACAGCTTGAGCGTGGCGGCGGTGATCACGCCCAGGGTGCCTTCGCTGCCGATCATCAGGTCGCGCAGGTCGTAGCCGGTGTTGTCTTTGCGCAGTCCGGACAGGCCGTCCCAGACCTGGCCTTGCGCATTGACCACCTGCAGCCCCAGGCACAGATCGCGCGCGTTGCCGTAACGCAGCACCTGCGTGCCTCCGGCATTGGTGGCTAAATTGCCGCCGATGGTGCAACTGCCCTCGGCCGCCAGACTCAGGGGAAACAGCAGGCCGGCCGCGCGCGCGGCCGCTTGAAGGCTTTGCAGCAGGCAACCGGCCTGAAAGGTGACCGTCAGGTTGGCTTTGTC
>JAXITB010000192.1:0-5738 GCA_034680305.1 Polaromonas sp.
CAGCCGAAAAATCTGGGTGACGATCTGATTGCCCGGCGCCACCGGTGGCTTGTCGGTGACGCTGCCGCCTTGCAGCTTGGCCTCGGCCTCCGGGACCACCTTGTAGAGCCCGGCGGTTTCCACCACCGCAAAACCCTGCAGCCGCAAAGCGGCCAGGAACTGGTTGTAGGCCGCCGCCTTGCTCACCGGCCGGTCGGTGTTGATGGTGACCGTGCCCTTGACCCGGGGGTCGAGCACCACGCTGCGTCCAGTGATCAGCGCCATGGCGCGGGCCACCTCGCTGATGTCGGTGTTGCTAAAGCTCAGCGAGACCAAGTCGCCGCTGCGCTCCACAGTCCGATCGACGGTGCGCCCGGGCGTAGCCGTCACCGCCGGTGTGGGGACGGGGGCACTGGCCGCCGGGTTGACCGGCGCGCCCGGAGGTGTCGGTCGGGCCGCTGGCGCGGGCGCGGGCGCGGACGCGCTCTGGGCCCAGGCCGAGTTCAGTACAGCCAGACTGATCAGGGCCGCAGCGGGGACGATGGTGGGTTTCATGGTGAGCCCTAGCCGATGGAGATGATGGATCGTGCGCCCTCGCGCCGTCCGATGATGTTCAGGATGTTGGCCAGTGCTGGCTCGAGGCCTGGTTCGGCACTGGCTTGCCCTTTGAAGCGCCAACGGCCGTTCTGCCACTGCCCCTGACCTTCCAGTTGCAGGGCGCCCTCGACGGTGCTGAGCGTCAACTGTGGCTGCGTGCCGCCCTGCACGGCCAGCCGGTAGTGGCCCATGGGCCGCAGGGTGGACAAGGCCGAGCCCAGATTCTGCAGGTCTAAGCTGATCTGGCCGCCCAACTGCGGCCCACTGGGCCGCCAATGCCAATGCAGGTCGGCCGTCTGCAGCAGCAGGCGCCCAGTAGGCTCCAGGGTGTTCATCGGGGTGCCTAGGCCGCTGAGCACCTCGGCCGGCCAAAGCGAGCGTTGGTCCGAGACAGTCAAGCGAAGCGCTCCATCAGACAGACCCAAGCTCAGTCTCAGCGGCTCACTCATGCAGCACAGGGCTTGCAGATTCAGGCCGCTGAAGGCGGTCCGCCACTCAATCCGCTCGGGCAGCAAGGTTCTGTCGCGGCTGCCGGCCCCGGCCGTGAGCAGCAGACGGGTCGATCCTTGCCAGATCGTGCCCTGGGCATCGACCAGGCGCAATGGGGTATGGGCGGCCACCCAGGGTGCCAGCCAGCGTGCCGGCGCCAGCGCCAGCAGTCCAAGCCCCAGCCCGAACCCGAGGCCAAGCAGGGCAAGCCGCCAGGGGGCTGGCGCACCAACGCCGTGGGATCGGCTCATGCTGGGGCGGGAAGGGCGGGCCATGGTCAGGGCAGCTCCAGGGTGATGCGAGCGCTCCACAAACCGGGCTCAACTTCCTGCATTGAGGCTTGTGTGATCCGGGCGCCCATCTGGGGTCCCATCACTTGCAGCCAGTCGGCCAGGGCGGCCACCGGCACCCGGGGAAAATCGGCCACCAGGCGCGTGCCATCCGCGGTGAGCTGTCCGCCCAGATCCCGGATGGACTGCGTCAGCGCCGCCCGGCTTTGCGCCGGATCGCTGCGCGGCTGCTGCCGCAGGGCCTTGGCCTGAGCTGCCAGTGCCAGCATCCGGGCCTGTTGCTGCTCGGCCAGCAGGCGTGCCGCCGGTGCCTGGGCCCACTGGCGCCAGGTCGGTTGCAGCACCAAGCTCCAAAGCAGCGACAGCGCGAGCAAGGTCGCCGCCAGCGTGAGCAGGCCCCGTTCGCGGGGCTGCCGGGCCTGCCAGAACTGGCGCGCCGCCTCGGAGATCTGCCTCGGGGTCATGGCGATTTCACCGTCATTTGCCATTGCTGTTCCGAGCCTTGCAGCAGGTAGCCGCGCAGGCCCAGAGCCGATTGCAGGCCCGCCAACTGGCTGGCTGGCAGGGGCCAGGACTTCAGTTGCAATTGACCCGGCGAGTAGTCGATCTGCTTGACGGGCGGTGCGCCCGCTTCAGCCAGCGCGGAAAGCATCACCCCAAGGTCGCCGGTGGCTGCGCTGCCGCTGGCCTGGGTCAGGGCCTGCACCTCGCGCTGCATTTGCGCCAATGGGTCAATGATGACCTTGACCTGTGGGAAGGTGCGACGCAGCACCGCTTCGGTGTCGGCCTTTTGGGTTTGCAGCCGCTGCCTATCCTGCCAGGCCCATAGCTGCAGTCCCAGCAGGTTGACCACCAGCAGAGCCAGCAGGCCCCAGCGCAGGGGGCGCCAGCCGGGCGACTGCCAGAGCTGGCTCCAGGCGCGCCAGGCCTGCTGGCGCCAGCGCCCGCCGCCCGAGGCGGCCCACTCAAACTGCGCCAGGTCCCAGTCCGATTGGGCGGCCTGCCAAAGGCGCTGCGCGGTGGGCAGCAGTTGGACATTCTGTTGCAGTGTCTGCTGGGCCAGTTCGACCAGCGGCGGCTCGGCCCAGAGGGTGTCGGTGACGGGACCCACCGCCCGCACCCAGTGGGCCAGCGATTCGCGCACGGGCTGCGCCAAAGGCATCACGATGACGCCCTGAGCATCGGTCTGCACCAGTTGGGCATGGTCTGGCTGACCCAGCAGGTACAGGCCTGGGGTGCCCGGTTCGAACTCCGGCACGATGCGGTGGACTTGGCGTCCGGCGGCCTCCAGCGTGCTCATGACCTGCTTAAGCCAGGATTTGTCACAAACTGCCACCCAAGTGGGTGATCCGCTCTGCGTTCCCGGGGCCAGCGCCATATGCAACTGGGCCGGATCGCTGAGCAGTTGTTCCTCCAGGAGACCGGGCAGCGCTTGGCGCCAGCGCTGTGGCGGCAGCCGCGGCAAGGTGGTCTGATGCCAAGCCAGCATGCCAGCGGGCACCACCAGCACCAATTCTTGTGCGGCTGGCCAAGTACTCGGCGCACCGTCAAGCCGCTGCGCATCAGAGGGGCGCACGCCATCTAGCCGGGCCCGCTCGTCGACCATCCAGGCTGCCCATGGCTCACGCAGCTGGGGCGGCGGGCAGACAAGAAGAAGGCTCATGCGGCGGGCTGAATCATCGGTTGGACCAATGATTGTAGGCAGCGGCAAACCGAAGAGCTTAGATTTCGTCGGGGTAACGACTGACGATCTCGACGGCGTTTGCCCGGTGAGCCACCCAAACGCCGTGCCATTGGTCCGGTCAGTTGTGTGTGGGTCATCCAGGGCGAACTCGCACTACCGCATGCAACGCTGGAATTCACAAACGCTCAAGCTCCCTGAGCTTGGCGCCCTGGGGTGATCAGCGCTGCGTCTCAGTTCCTGGCCGAGACCACGCCGAAGCGCGCGGCCTGGTCGTTGTGGATGACCCGACCGCTGACTCGGTCCATGATCTTCAGACTCAAAATGAGCGTTTCGTCGGAGTTTTGCGCTTGCAGGTTGAACTTGCTGCGCAGGTCAATGTAGAAGCCATCGCGCCTTTCCTGGCCCGCTTCGCGCAGGTTGTAGACCTTGTACATCGTCATGTTGTCGCCATTGCGCAGTTTGAGTTCGGTGTCGACGCCTCGGCTGCCGCCGGAAAAGCACGCCAGAATGTTGATGTGCTGTGGCATGCCGCAGGTCAGCACCGCGATGTAAGGGTACTGCTTGGCGTACTCTTCCCGGCGTTGCCTTTCGGCCACTTCTTGGGCTGCTGAGGCTTCTTGGGCCGCCTTTTGGCGGGCGTCGCGCACGCTCACCGCACTGGCTCCGGCCTTGCCCTGGGCCTCGGCCTTGTCCTTGAGGTAGGCCAGCAGGTTGGAGACATCGACTTCGTTGCTGTAACTGCTCGCCTGCATCTCCCGCATGGCGGCATCCATGCTGGCCTTGTCCGCAATTTGGTACTGCCCCAGGGCTTTGAACTGCTGAGCGTTGACTTTCATGTCCCGGGTGTTTTGGTACTGCGCGTAGTCTTGGTAGCCCGCGCGTTTGGCCCATTCATCGCGCAACACGCTGGCTTCCACCAACTGATTGATCGCCACGGCGGTCTTACCATCGCGTTGGAGGGCGGTCGCCAGTTTCTTCAGGTTAGCCGGGAAGTCCACGTAGACGCTGCATTCTCCGGGTTTGGTCTGCCGTGCCTCGAACAGCGCTTCCAAGCTGGCGTAAGCCTTGGCATAGGGGCGGTTGCTGTCTAAGCTGGCGCGGGCCCGTTCGGCCTGAGCGCGAAACTCATCAGACTGGGTGGCCAGACCGCGGTGGGCGTAAGCCAGGATCGCCGCTCCCTGCTCACCGGTGTATGTCAGGGTGCAATAGGCCAGCGCCCCCGAGTTGCGGGGCAGTCCAAAGGCCAGTGAACCGACCTTCTCGGTGGAATTGCTCTGGGCCAAGGCATCGAGCTCGCTGGCGCGACTGGCCAGGGCTTGTTGTCGCCGAGCGGCCGCATCGCGCATCTGCTCGGCCAGGGCAAACAGGCTGGAGTAGCTGATCTCGTGCAATGGTTCATAAAACTGCGCGAATTCAGGGGCGGCGCTGCGCAGAGCCTGAATGGCTTGACGCTGGATCACCACGATATCGGCGCTGCGCTGAAAGCGTGATTGACTCCCATCGGACACGATGCACTCCATGGGGCGAACCGTGACGTCTTTGGCGTCGGCCAGTTGCGCCAGATGCCGTCGAAGCTGGACGCTTGCCAGAGCATCTACCTCATCGTCGGGAAGGTCTCCGTAGGCCTTGGGGTACTTGATCACACAGGCCGTGGTGCCCCTTTGCCCTAACTCCTGGCCGTTGGTTAGGCGCTTGCCGCCATCCAGGGTACTGACGAAGCGCAGGCTGCGGGCGCCTATTCGCACCATCACCAGCATGTCTTGCTGCGGGCCCTGGGTTGCACCTCTCGGCGGCGCGGCCGTGGCCACTGGGTTGGCTGCAGCGGGGCTCATGCGTGCGGCAGCGGCCACCGGGGCCGGGACGTCCGCTGGGTTGGTCGTCGCCACGGCCTGCAAGGTGGCATTGGCACCAGCGACGGCAAGCATCGCCTGTTGGTTGAACTGGCAGGCACTGGCCGAACGCAGCCCCCGCATCACGGATACGCCCTCGGCCTGAATGGCGAAGTTGCCGTCGACGCCAAAGCTGTGGTTGAGTGTCCAGGTCTCTCCGGTATCGATGCGTCTTCTTTCGGCACGCCCGTCGCCAAAGCGCACTTCCATGCCGCAGGCATCCGCCGTGTTCTTGATGGTGACTAAGACCTCACGCGGCTTGCCTCCGGTGCGGATGTCCACGCTGCCGTCGGCGGCCTGAGCCGAGCCCAGGCCAAACAGGAGGAAGCTGGTGCTGACCAGCAGGCCCGGTAGGTGTTTTTTCATGGGAGGGACCAGTGGATTGGCGCAGCGGTAAAGGGAGATGAGTTTACAGGTCGGCTGACCGAGCCCGGCCTTCGCGCTTGGCCCTGTTCAGGTCGGCTCAGCCAGCCTGCGGTGATAAAGCTCGAGCAGGCGTTCGGTGGTGCTGGCCGGCTGCTCTTCATGCGACAGATGCCCCAGGCCCTCGAATCGGGTCAGCGTGGCTTGGAGGCTCGGCTGCAGCAGGCGCAGCACCTGCTCGGCCTGCTGGGGGCGCACGGTTTTGTCGCCAGTGGCCACGACCAGGTCGATGGGCACGCGCAGGGCCGGTAGGCGCTGCGACAAAGCGACAAGGTCCCATTGCGCCATCATGCCCAGGGCGGCGGCCGCGTGGCCAGGGCTGGCCACCAGTTGGGCGTACAGCTCGGTGCCTTCGGCGTCAATGTGTGAGCCGGTGCTTTGGAGCAG
>JAXITB010000193.1:0-5737 GCA_034680305.1 Polaromonas sp.
ACGCCAGTGGCTCGGGCTGACGCTGGCTTTTGCCGCCATGGCCTGGGCCCTGCGAGAGGGGATGAGCGGCAGCGGCGGCGCCACGCTCAAGGGCGACCTGCTGGGGCTGGCCGCCGCCTTGTTTTGGGGCCTGACCACACTGGTCATCCGAGCCTGCCATCTGACGCGCCTGAGCACTGAAAAACTGCTGCTCTATCAGATCGGCGTCAGCGCCGCGGTGCTGCCGGTACTGTCCCTGGCCCTGGGCGAGAGCTGGCGCTGGGATCACCCGGCCAGCGCCTGGACGTCGGTGGCTCTGCAGGCCAGTCTGGGCGGCTTTCTGAGCCTGCTGGCCTGGATGTGGCTGCTCGGTCGCTACCCGGCCACCCGCATCACCAGTTTTTCTTTTTTCACGCCCTTGTTCACCCTCGTCTTTGGGACACTGTGGCTGGGTGAGACCATCACACCCGGCGTGCTGGCGGCCATTGCCGCGGTGGCGGTGGGCATGACGCTGATGAACCGACCGGCCAGGGCGACTTGATGCGAGCGATCTTTTCTGGGCTTTAACTTCATGGATCTTTTTATTGCGGCCCTGGCGCTGGGCGTCATGGGCTGGTCGATCAAGTCGCGCACCGAGCGCGAACGCGTGCAGCGGCTGGCCCTGCACCTGCAGCCCTATGAGATTGAAAAGCTGATGCAAACGCTCAGCGAGGGTTATGGGCGGGCACTCGGTGAGAACGATGTGCAGCGGCGGCTGTCGATCTGGCACCTGCTGGAGCCGGCCGAACGCAAGCTGGCCGAGCAGTTCCAGCACCTGGCGCACGACTTCGGGCAACTGCCGCCCGAGCAGGCCCGCATCATCGCGCTGCCCCTGCCCTGGCTGATGGATTTCCCCGCCCGGCTGTGGCCGCAGTTCTTCGCGCGCCACAGCGTGGACATGCGCGAGCTGCTGCGACTGCACGCGCGGGGCATTGCCCGCGCGGTCGAGGCCGGCGGCACAAGCCCCTCGGCCCGGGCCTACACGGTGCTGGCCGAAATGCTGCTGATGCAGCACAGCTGCCACTGGTTTTGCAAGTCGCGCACCCTGGCCTCGGCACGCCTGCTGGCGCGGCACCAAAGCTCCCACCAGAAGGTGCTGGCGTCAGTCGATGCGGCCACACGCGCCGACTACCTGGCCCTGGCGGGCCAGGGCTGAGGCGGGGCCAGGCGGCCGTCGACCAAGTCAATTTGACGGTCGCAACGGCCGGCCAGCGTGGCATCGTGGGTGACGATCAGGCAGGCACTGCCATGGTCATGGTTGAAGCGGCGCAGCAAGGCAAACACTTCGTCGGCGCTGACCGTGTCCAGGTTGCCCGTCGGCTCGTCGGCCAGAATCAAACGCGGCCGGCGCGCCAGCGCACGAGCCAGGGCCACCCGCTGCTGCATGCCGCCCGACAACTCGCCAGGGCGCTTGGCCATGGCCTGACCCAGGCCCACGCTGAGCAGCAGATCGCGCCCCAGGGCTTCGTCGTCCGGCCGCACCGAGCCATGCGCGATCATCAGGGGCATCAGCACGTTTTCCAGCGCCGTGAAAGCCGGCAGCAGGTGATGGAACTGAAACACAAAGCCGATGGCCTGCCCGCGCAGCGCCGTCAGGCCGGCGTCGTCCAGGTCGGCCGTGCTCTGGCCAGCGAGCTGCAATTGGCCGCTGGTGGGCGATTCGAGCAGGCCGATGAGGTTGAGCAAGGTACTCTTGCCCGAGCCCGACGGCCCGCGCAGCGCCACAAACTCGGCCGGCTGCAAGGTCATGCTGATGTCGTGCAGCACCTCATGCTCGACCGATGTGCCCACGCCGTAGCGCTTGCAGATGTGCGCAAGCACCAAGATGGGGTCAGCGGACGCAATCATGTGCGTATGGCCTGCACCGGGTCCATGCGGGCGGCGCGCCGGGCCGGCATGAGGGCGGCGAGTACGCCCACGCCACAGGCCAGAAGGCTGGCGGCCAGCATCAGGGTGGCGTCGAGTTCGGCCACATACATGGCGCTGCCATCGGGCGCCATGAAGATGTGCGAGAACAGCACCAGCAAGCCGTAAGCCAGCACCGCCCCGAGGGCCGATCCGAGCACGCCCATCAGGGCGCCTTGCAGCAAGAACACCGCCATGATCTGCCGGCGGCCGGCGCCCATCGCGCGCAAGATGCCGATCTCGCGCTGCTTTTGCACCACGCTGACCACCAGCACGCTGGAAATGCCCAGCGCCACGATGGCCACCACAAAGCCGCGGATCAGGTTGTTGGAGATGTTCTGGTTGGACAGCGCATTGAGCAGGCCGGCGTTGGTCTGCATCCAGCTCTCCACCCGCAAGCCGGTCTGCTGACGCAAGGGGTCGGCCACCCGATCGGCGCCAAACAGGTCGGCCACGCTCAGGTCGATCACCGACACGCTGCCGGGCAGATCGAGCAGGGTCTGCGCCAGCCGCAAGGTGGTGAAGATGCGCCGACGGTTCATCTCTCGGCTGCCCATGTCGAACAGACCGGTGACGGTGAGCACCTGGCTGCGGCTGCCGGTGCTCACGCGCAGCTTGTCGCCCAGCTGCAGGCCCAGGTCTTCGGCCAGCTCGCGGCCGATCAGGGTGCTGCTGGCGTCGAGCTCAAAACGGCCGGCGATCATGTAGCCGTCCATGCGCACCACCCGGGCATAGTCTTGCGGCCGCACGCCCATCAGCGTGACGCTCTGAATGGCGGCCCCCCGGGTCACGAAGGCCGGCCCGCTGACCACCGGCGAGACGGCCAGCACACCGGGCGTGGCGGCGGCCAGCTCGGCCACCCGCTCCCACTGGTCGACCGAGCGCTGGCGCTGCAGACGCGGCTGCACCTGATCGGCCTTGGCCGCCTGGGCCGCGTCGCCGGGCACACGCAGTACCTGCTCTTGCGGCGGCTGGATGACCACATGCGGCTGCGAGCCCATGACCCGATCGACGATGGTGCTCTGCAGCTGTGCGATGAGCTGCGTCAAGAACACCGTGACCGCCACGCCGGCCGTCACGCCAGCGAGCACCATGCTGCTCTGCAAGCGACCTTCGCGCAGAAAGCGCAATGCCAGCAACCATTCAAGCGGCAAGGCGCGCGCCCAGCGGCTGAGGTCGGGGCGAGGCGCGCTCATGCAGGGGCTTGGCCACGCCGGAGGGCGGCGCCGACGCGTTGGCCATGGCGTGACATGGGGCTCATCAGCGCATGAAGGAAGGGCCGCTCCAGGCCGGCGGTGTCGCGCGCTGCGGGCCGGGGCGCACGCGGTCACCGGGCAGCACGCTTTGCGTCGGGCCGATGGCCCAGTCGCCCTCGGCCAGTCCCTGCACGATCTCGGTGCTGCCCACGCCGCGCAGCCCCAGCTCAACAGGCACCTTGTGCGCCCGTCCACCGCGCAGCACCAGCACCCAGGGCGTGGCTTTCTCGGCGTCGCGCACCCAGGGCGAGGGCAGTACCAGCGCCGACTCCCGCCGCCCACCGATGAGTTCGGCCGAGGCGGTCATGTCGGGCTTGAGAAAGGGCGGCGGCGCATCCAGACACAAGCGCACCTGCACCGAGCCGCGGTCGGCGTCGATGGCCGGCGCAATCTCGCAGACCCGGGCCTCGAAGGGCTCGCTGGGATAGGCGTCGGCCAGGGCCTTGGCCGGCATGCCCAGGCGCAGCAGGTGCAAGTGCCGCTCGTCAATGCTGACGTCAATGTGCAAGGTGCCGGCCTCGGCCAGCACCAAGAGCAGGCGGCCCGCTTGCGCCATGGCGCCGGGCTCGACCTGTCGGGTCAGCACCCGCGCGGCCACTGGGCTGCGAATGAGCAGGCGATCAAGCCGGGCGTGGGCCATGCGGGCACTGGCCTGGGCCTGCGCCAGGCGCGCCCGCGCCAGCGCCGGCTCCACCCCCTGAGCGGCATGGGCGCTGGCTTGCAGCTCGGCAGAAGCCAGGGCACTGGCCGCCACATCGAGCGCGCGCCGGGCTTCGTCCAGGCGCTGCGGCGCAAAAATGCCTTGGGCCACCAACTCACTGGTGCGGCCATGATCGCGCTCGGCCGCCAGCCAGGCGGCCTGGGCCTGCAAGACCGCCTGCCGGGCCAGGGGCGCGCTTAGGCCCGACTGCTGCATCACCCGGCCTGCCGCCTCCTCGACGGCCGCCTGCGCCTGCGCCAGAGCCGCACGGGCCTCGCCATCGGACAGGGCCAGCAGCGGCTGGCCGGCGCTGACCCGATCGCCCTCACGCACAAACACCTGCGCCACCGTGCCAGCCACTTCTGAGCCGACCTCAATGCGAGCGGGCGCCTGCAAGCGGCCGGTGGCGACCACCGACTCGACGATGCTCTGGCGCTGCACCGCCACCACCGCCACCGATGCGCCGCGCCACCATCGCGCCAGGCCGGCGGCCACGATCACAAGGAGCAAGGCCAGCACCCACCAGCGCACCCGGTGCCACCAGGGCGGGCGCGCGGCCGCGCTGGGCGGTGCGGGCGGTGCTTGGCGTGACGATGGCGCAGCGCCCTCGGCCAGTGCCGCTGTCAACCCTGCTGTGAGCCCCTGTGCCATGCCGCAGAGCATCGCCCAAAGCAGGCTGCGCCAGGCTGGCCTGGAACCGCCGGGGGTTGTCGGCGCGGGCCTTGCGCCCATGTGGGCCTGGTCTGGGCCGGCCCTGAGGCGGTGGCGCCCGTCGAGTCGAAGGGCCAGCTCAGCGGGCATGCGCTTCAGGCTTATAGTCAAAAACCCACCGCCCAAACCCGAGCCCAACCATGCGCATCTGGAAGCAAGACATCAACCTGGCGGCCCTGACCGCCGTCAGCGCCAACACCGCCGTGAGCCACCTGGGCGTTGAGTTTGTCGAGGTGGGCGATGACTTTCTGGTGGCCCGTGTGCCGGTCAACCGACAAACCTGTCAGCCCTACGGCTTGCTGCACGGCGGCGTGTCGGTGGTGCTGGCCGAAACCTTGGGCTCGATCGGTGCGGCCTACTGCGTGCCCGCCGGCACTCGGGTGGTGGGGCTGGAAGTCAATGCCAACCACCTGCGAGCCGTCAGCCAGGGCTGGGTCACAGCCACCGCCCGGCCGGTACACCTCGGGCGGCGCACCCAGGTCTGGCAGATCGACCTGCGCGACGACCAAGGCAAGGCGGTCTGCGCTAGCCGCCTGACCATGGCGGTGCTTCTTGAAGAGCACTGACCTAACCAACAGAGATAATTCCGGGTCTAGTTAAGAGAAATTCCTTATGGCTCATTATCAGCAACTTAAGTTCGTAGAGCTTGTCTCGGAAAAGCTCCCGCAATTTTTTAAAGCTCGATCCGTCTTGGAGGTTGGCAGTTGGATCGCCAACGACAGTGTTCGCAAATTCTTTGTTGACTGTCAGTACGTTGGCGCAGACGTCGCGCAGGGCCCAGGGGTCGACATCGTTTGTCCCGGAGAAGCCCTGGACTTTGCGGATGCATCCTTTGACGTGGTAATTAGCGGCGAGTGTTTTGAACACAACCCCGCATGGCAAGCCACTTTCCAAAACATGATCAGAATGCTCAAACCCGGCGGCCTTTGCCTGATCACCTGTGCCACGATCGGCCGACGAGAGCACGGTACCAACAGGCGGGTGAAGGGGGCATCATTGACGTCCGTCGCGGGGCATGATGATTATTATCAGAATCTATCAAAGAAAGATCTGGAACAGGTGGCTCTAGTCTTACTGTGTCACAAGTGTAACCTTGCGTTTACGCGCAGGCAGCACGGGCATCGAGGCAGCGTCGCGAGCAAGGCTG
>JAXITB010000194.1:0-5719 GCA_034680305.1 Polaromonas sp.
CTCCAGGGTGACCAGTTGCGTGATGCTGTTTTGCGTGTGTCCGGCCAGTCCGGTGCGCGTGGCGTAGGCGCGCATCCGCGGCGCATCATCGGCCGCCAGAAAAAGCTTGCCGGTGGAGGTCAGGTGCAGCGGTGCCCGACCTCCAATGGCGCGTACCACCTGCATGCCCGAGCGTTCGCTGTAAGCGCGCTCGATGTAGATGATTTCATCGCCCTGCCTGACACTGAGATTGACCGGCTGCTGAATCAGCTTGTGCAGCTCGCGCATGGGCGTCAGGGCAGCATCTCGCACGCTCAGGCGCGCCTTCACGAGGTTGCCCAGCTCCAGCAGTCGCATTCCCAGCCGGTAACTGCCGGCTTGCGGTCGGTCCACGAAGCGCCCGCAAGCCAGGTCATTGAGGATCCGATGGGCGGTCGACGGATGAAGGCCTGATTTTTCGCTGATCTCCTTCAGAGACACCGGCTCCTCGCGACTGGCCAGGATTTCCAGCAACGTGAACATGCGGCCAAGAACCTGAACCGTTGGCTCTCCAGGCGGGTTCGCGTTGTCGATTTTTCTCATGGTTGAATCCGGAAAACCTGGATTTTATAGTGTGAAAATTGCTTCCGGCTGACTGCCGCACGGGGATCAAGGGCTGGCAGTTTCTATGTCTTGTGGCCCGCCTTCCGTCGGATCGCCGCCGGGCACCCACCGCCCACCGATCAGTTTTTCATGGGGGAAAAATCGCGACTTGTAATTCATTTTTTGGCTGTCTGCGATCCAGTAGCCCAGATAGACATAGGGCAGATTCAGCAGCTTGGCCTGCTCGATCTGCCAGAGGATGTTGTAGTTGCCAAAGCTGGCCTTCAGGTCAGGGTCGTAGAAGGTGTAGACCGCCGAGATGCCGTCTTCCAACACATCGAGGATAGAGACCATGCGCAGCACGCCGGCCCGCTCCGCAGCGTCGGGTTCCCGAAATTCAACGAGGCGCGAGTTGACCCTGCTTTGTAGCAGGAACTGGGTGTACTGGTCGATGCTGTCGTGGTCCATGCCGCCCCCCGCGTGGCGGCCGTTCTGATAGCGCAGGTAAAGCTGGTAGTGCTCGGGCATGAAGCACAGCCGAAGCGCCCGCCATTGCAGCGTCTCGTGCTGCTTCCAGGCGCGGCGTTGACTGCGGTCGGGCTTGAAGGCCTGGACCGGTACGCGCAGCGGCACGCAGGCCTGGCAGTCGTGGCAGTGCGGCCGATAGGTGAACATGCCGCTGCGTCGGAAGCCGTTGGCCACCAACTCCGAGTAAGCCTGGTTGTGAATCAAATGACTGGGTGTGGCGACCTGTGAACGAGCCATCCGACCCGGCAGGTAGCTGCAAGGGTAGGGGGCTGTGGCATAGAACTGCAGGGTCTGCAGCGGCAGCTCTTTGAGGTGCGTCAAGGCTGGTTCCTCACAGGATCTCAGACCAGTATAAAGGGTCGAAGTGCCAACGAGCCGGTGCAGCGTCGACGCGTTTGGACACCACGGCCGCGAACGCAGGCCGTGGCATTTCGGCCGCGCCCAGTGAGGCCAGATGGGCCGTGTTCTGCTGGCAATCGATGTGATCAAGCCCCTGGCCACGGCACAGGGCGACGAGCGCACTCAAAGCGATCTTGGACGCATCGCGGCGGTGGGCGAACATGGATTCGCCAAAGACCATGCGGCCGATGGCCACGCAGTAAAGCCCCCCCACGAGTTGCCCGTCCCACCAGGTCTCGATGCTGTGAGCCAGTCCCAGCGCGTGCAGGCGCTCGTAGGCGGCAACCATGTCGGGCACGATCCAGGTGCCCCCTTGGCCCTGGCGCGGCGTGTGTGCGCAGTGGCGGATCACGCTGGCAAAGTCACGGTCCACATGCACCTGGCAATCGGGCGTGCGTATGAAGCGCTTGAGGGTCTTGCGCAGCGAGGGGTGAAGCTTGAAGTGTGCGGTTTGCAGCACCATCCGTGGATCGGGGCTCCACCACAGAATCGGCTGGCCGGCACTGAACCACGGGAAGATGCCTTGCCGATAGGCATCGATCAGCGTGGCCGCATCGAGGTTCTTGCCCGCAGCCAGCAGGCCGGGTGCCGGCGACTGCGGCCCCCAGGCCTGCGCCAGCGCAGGGAAAGGTTCGCCCTCTTCGAGCCAGGGAACGGTTTGGGGCATGAGGCGCTTGCTCTCGGATTTGGTGAGCGATGGTAGCGCCATTGGCGTGGCTGCTTGAGTCGCAGGGCTGCAGATCCAAAGCGCGCGGTCCGACGAGGCGCATCAGGGTCATCAGCAGGTATGCCCTCTGTCTTGGACTGATAGCATCCAGACTCGCCCAGGTATGCCGGGACTGGCGCGCGGCCCATCGCTCGCCGGTCTCCCGAACTGCAACGAGGTGCATCGCGCCACGTTGCTTCAGTTTTTCAAGCCCGAAGGATGTTTTCATGATCACTCGCAGAACCCTTTCCCTGGCCGCCATGGCCCTGTCCCTGACCCTGGGTGCGGCCTTGCCGGGCGCCGTCAGTGCTCAGGCCTTTCCGAGCAAGCCGATCCGCATCATCATCCCTTATGCGCCGGGCGGCACCACGGACATCGTGGGTCGTCGCATGGGGCAGCGCCTGTCAGAAGTGCTCGGTCAGCCGGTGGTGGTTGAAAACCGGGCCGGCGGCAACACCGCCATTGGCGCTGATGTGGTAGCCAAGGCGCCCGCTGACGGCCACACGCTGCTGTTCACCAACGACGCGACTTTTGTGGGCAACCCCGCGCTATACCCGTCATTGCCCTACAACATGCAGCGTGACTTCGTTCCAGTGGCACCCGTCACCTATGTGGCTCTGGCGCTGGCCATCAATGCCAATGTCCCAGCCAAAGACCTCAATGAGTTGGTGGCCTACATCAAGTCCCAAAAGAGCCTGGGCTATGGCTCTTTCGGCGCTGGCAGCCAGCCCCACATCATGGGTGAGATGTTCAAGAAGATTGCCGGCGTCGACCTGGTTCATGTGCCCTACAAGGGCGCAGGCCCGGCAGTGACCGATGTGCTGGCCGGTCAGATCCTGTTCACCTATCCCGCCTTCCCGACCATCATGGGCCACATGAGTTCTGGCAAGCTGCGTTTGCTGGCGGTCAGCGGCGACAAGCGTGTCCCGGCCGCACCGCAGGTACCGACCATGACCGAAGCGGGCTTCAAGGACATGGACATGGGGGCTTGGTATGCGTTTTTTGCACCAGCCGGCACACCCCGTGATGTCGTGATGAAGCTCAATGCCACGGTGGCCAACATCTTGGCCGACCGCGACTTCGTCGAGAAAAACATGACCAGCCAAGGCATGGTGCCCATGACTGGCACGCCCGACCAAATGAACGCCATGATCAAAACCGACATCGAGCGCATGGTGCAGATGGTCAAGCGCTCGGGCGCCAAGGTCGAGTGAACCAAGCTTTGAGGGCTGCCTCATTTTTCCCGCTATAATCTTGGGCTGCATTCCTCAATAGCTCAGTCGGTAGAGCGCCGGACTGTTAATCCGTAGGTCCCTGGTTCGAGCCCAGGTTGAGGAGCCAAAAAAACAAGGACTTAGCTTCGTTTGGAGCTAGGTCCTTTGTCTTTTCTGGCGGGCGTCTTGCCACTGTCTAGTTACCGATACAGGGCTGCGCTGCATGTTCCTTCCACAAGACCGCGCGGTCTAAACGGTTCCGCCCGATCGGGCAGGGCCCGATGTACAAGCCCCCGAAGTTGGCGATTGGCCCGGCAGCCCCTGGCTCTAAGGGCGGTCTTCACGGTGAGAGCCTTGCAGCACCGCCAGTGCCCGCTGCAGCCCTTGGTCGGCGCGCACCAGCACCAGGTCGATCAGTGCCGCAGGCTGAGGCTGGCCATTGAGCAGCAGTTGCCCCTGCCGGTATTCAAAGCGACTGACCAGTGCCCGCTCCTCGGCCACAGCCAGACCGCTGGCCAGCGCCGCAGATCGCCACTGCGGCTTGATCGCTGCGCCGCTGACAGACATCTGCCCGCGGGAGTGAAGCTGCTCGGCCAGTGAGATCTGCGGACCGCTGGCCTCCTTGAGTTCAAGCATGAGGGACCCATCGATTTCGCCATCGCTGATTCGGCCTTTGATCTGCGGCATCCCGGCGGAAAAACCCTTGACCAGGATCGTTTCCAAGGCTTGGGCCAGGGCTGGGCCATCGCCGGGTGCAAGGCTCTGAAACCCACAGCCTTTCGTGGACAGGGCAATCAGGTGTTCGACCGCCGGGGCATGCAGGCCCTCGAGCACCCACTGCAGCCGCAGGGCCGAGATTTCCTGGCCATCGGACTGAGCCTTGTCGAGGGCTGCCGACCAGGCCATGTTCAGACGATCGCCCTGGACCCGCGCCTGCGCTTGCAGGCTCAGGCCCTCCAGGCTGGCCTCTTGGCGGTCGGCGCTGGTCAATTGCAGGCGTGCCTGTCCGGTGCCCTGGCGCCAATCGTCCAGGTCGAGGTGGGCCGAGAGCCCTTGCAAGCGGGTGCGCTGTTGGCCCACCCGCATGTGGAGCTGGTCGGCGCCCCACTGAAGACTCAGTTGACGACCTTGCATTTGTAATTGGCCCGTCGATGCCGGCATGTCCACGGCGGCCCCCGACTGGCGCCATTTCAAGGCAGGCACCTGAATATCCGTGCTCAGCCGACCTGACCAGCCAACCGCGCCTTGCCCGCCCAAGCCGGCGCTGGCGCCCAGTTGGGCCAGGCCATCCAGGGCCGAGGGGCTGTGTGGCCGCAACTGCCAGCTCAGCTTGGCCCAACCTGCCGCTGAGGGCCGGTGATCGATGGCGTAAGACCACGCCACGGTGACGGGACCTTGCGCCGCCTCTGAGCAATCTGAGTTCAGCGTCACCAGGGCACTGCCAGACGATTCGAACAAACCGCGCTCATGGCGCCATTGACTCAGGGCCAGGCCGGACCGCGGCCCCGAGCCTTGGCCACTGAAGTCAGTCAGTGCGCGCTCGGCCAGGTGCCCGAGTACCATGCCGGCACCGACCCAAACGCCCGCTGTCAGCACCAGCCCGGCGCTGACGCCCCATACCCATTTCTTCATCGAATTTCCTTGCTGGCAACGACTGCTTGTCAGGCTCAACGCGAAGGCGTTGCGCTCGGTACGAAGGTGCCGATGAACTCATCGACCTCTTCAGTCAGCGCGGGGCCGGCCAGCAGCCCTTGACGCCAACGCACAGGAATGCCCTCAAAGCCCAGCCACGCGCCCAGCAAAGCGCCCAGGACCGAGCCGCGGTGACAGTTGTCGCCGCCCGCATTGGTATTGGCGATCAGCGCGGCCTCAAAGTCATGCGCGTAGCGCGCCGCAAAATACAGAACGCTCGGGAAAGAGTCTTCGATGTAGCAGGCCGGGCTATAGATTCCGCCGACCACCCGGGTGGCCGCATCCTGGTGATCGCGTGCCTGACCCAGCAAGGCGCTCAAGCCTTTGCCCAGACCTGGAGTCTGCCCTTGCAGCAGCGGCGTCAGGGATGGCGGCGGCGCGTACACCAACTGTGCCAACAAGCGGCAATAGGCTGCAGCAAAGACTTCCAGGGGCTTTGATTGGTGGGTCAGTCGCAACTGCCGCAAGCCAGCTTGAACGGCTTGCTCTACATCGCCTTGAGCCGCCACTGCCAGGACCACCGGCGCCAATCCCACCAGACCGCCGATGGACGCGGTGTCGTGGCCGGCCTGGCCGGCGCACTGATGCGCGGGTACGCCGCGGGCCCAGTTGGCGAAAA
>JAXITB010000195.1:0-5709 GCA_034680305.1 Polaromonas sp.
CTGGAGACGCGGTTCAATGACCAGCACATCCCAGGGCTCGGTGGGTGCGTCGAGCCAGGCCGCCGCGTCGCGCTCGCTCAGGGCCGAGCCCACGCAGCGGGCCAGCGCCAGGTCGCTGAGCGTTTCGCAGACGGCCTGCAACAGATCGACGCTGTCGTCGACGATGAATACCCGCAAAGTCACTGCATGCCCTTTGATATTTTTACTTTTGCGTTGCCGCAGTGTGCCATAGGCAGCCCATGTGCGTGGGCTTCGCCCGGCCGTAAATTAGCGGAAGAACCTGAAAATCGCATCCATTTCGGTGCTTATGTAACAAAATGCACCCATCTACCTGCACGAGAGCGATGCCCATGGACAAGAAATCACGCACCACCCTCGAGCGACTCCAGCGGACCGTTGACAGCGACCGGCCCAGCGACGACGAGCGCTTGAGGGTGGCCGATCAACTGATCACCCAAGATCAAGTGCGCCGCCTGGACTCGCGCCTGAAGAAGGTGGCCCGACTGCCGCCCAGTCGCTCCCGCAAGGGCCCACCCTCAGCTCGGGAGATCGTCCGCCCCAGGAGCGGACCCAAGGAGCCGGTGGCCCTGCCCACCGGCAGAGCCGAGCACCACAGGCACTGAGGACGGGCCGGCTTGGACGCTGGCAGCGCACCCCATCAAGCCACCACGCCGAGCTGGCTCTGCGCCAGCCAGTCTTGCAGGGCGCTCACATCCAGCGGCTTGACAAAAAACTGCTCAAAGCCTGAGCGGGCAGCGGCCTGTCGCTCGCTGGGCTGGCTGTAGGCCGTCACGGCAGCCAGACGCAAATCGGCGCTGTTGGGCATTTGAAGCAGGCGCCGCGCCAGCTCATGGCCGTCCAGACCGGGCATGGCGATGTCCAGCAAGCCGATCTGGGGCAGGAAGTCTGCTGCGGCAGCCACCGCAGCCAGCGGGTCGCTGAGCACACAAACCTCGTGACCCAGGCTCTGCAGGAACAAGCCCAGCAAATGAGCCGCGTCGGCGTTGTCGTCGACCACCAAAATGCGCAGCGCTGGCGTGCTGAGCATCGGCAGGTCGGGCTCGATCGCGTCGTGGCTCAAGGTCGTGTCCCCATGCAAGGGCAAGGACAATTGCCGAGCGCTGTCGTGCCTCGGGGCATAAGCTGCATGATGGCCACAACCCTGTTCGGCCCACTGCGCCGCCCTGAAAGCCAGGCCCGTACCGGAGTTGGCTGCGGCAATCAGTTCATCGACCAGGGTGCGCAACTGTGCGGTATGACGCTCAATGATGCCGCCCAAATGCCTGACCCGTTCGTCGCAAGTCTGATGGACCAACAGCTCAGCGGCGGTGGCGATCGGTGCCAGCGGGTTGCGCAACTCATGCGCCAGCCGCCGGGCCAGCGCCTCATGCGGCCGATCCAGCGCCGCACTGGCCCACCGGTCCGACTCCAAAAACAGTTGTGTACTCACGTTCCTCACCTCCTGCCAGCCAGCATAAAGACGAGCATGGCGGCTTGCTCGACCGCTTTGTAACAACCCGTAACCCAAAGCCGGGCAGTTGACGGCGAGAGCCTTCCTGTGGAAGACCCGCAGCGATAGACAGACTGGCTTGGGTCGGCCGGTTCGCACCGACTCGATGCAGATCGCGTGTTCAGACACAACGGCTATCCATTGAGCCATGTGCTGCACCATAGGAGTCTGGGCGGCACGAGGCCAGATTAAGCTGGGGGCGGCTTGGAACTGGGGGCGCTTTGGACTGGGCGCCTGATGCAGCTGGGCGCTTGATGGAGCTGGGCGCCCGATGGAGGCAGAGGACGCTCATGCCTGGGTGGGAGCACCGCCCTCGGTGCGATGCGGCTTGTAGCCAAACACCGCACCCGATTACAGACCCCATCGCGCCGAGGGCGGCGCTCCCACAAAACAAGCCAGCCGCATCGCGCAAAAAGCGGTACAGCCATACCGCTCTGACCGACTCAAAGAATGGTTTGGTGGGAGCCGCGCCCTCGCGGCGATGCGGCGCTGGATCAAAGACCCCATCGCGCCGGGGGCGGCGCTTCCGCACAAGAAAAAAATCATCGCGCCGGGGGCGGCGCTTCCGCAAAAACAGCTAGCCGCATCGCCCAAAAGACGGCGCTTCAGCCAAGATCACTTGCCCACAGCGGCCCCATCGGGCTGGCTCAGGGGTCGCTTGCCGGAGTCGGCAGGGGCCAGGCCATGACCTTGTCGATGCGCCGCCCGTCGAGGTCGACCACTTCAAAGCACCAGCCGGCGCAATTGACCTGCTCACCCGTCTGGACCAGGCGGCCACTGACGGCCAGCAGCAGCCCAGCCAGGGTGTTGTAGCGCCCTTTGTCTTCGAGGGGCAGCAGGCGGATGTCGAGCCGGGCCTTGAGTTCGGCCACCGGCATCGCGCCGTCGAGCAGCCAAGAACCATCGGCACGCTGGACCGCCCAGGCATCGACCTGGGCCTCGGGCTTGAGCTCGCCGGTGATGGCCTCGAGCAAATCCAGTGGCGTGAGCATGCCCTGCACCACGCCGTATTCGTCGACCACCATGAGGATGCGGGAGGACTGGGAGCGAAAGCGCTCGAGCAGTTCCATGCCGGTGAGCGTCTCCGGCACAAACACCGCCGGCTGGGCATGGGCATCCATGCGGTCGGCCGCGCCAGCCGGTCTGCCGTCGGGGCCGAGTAAGGCGGCGATCTTGACCACACCCACCACGTCGTCGAGGCCACCACGGCACACCGGATACCAGGAATGACCACTGGCAGCGGCTTTGGCCACCGCCTGCACCACCGTGTCAGACGCATCCAGCCACTCGATCTCAGCCCGCGGCCGCATGATGGAAGTCAGCAGGCGCTCGTCGAGCTGAAAGACGTTTTGCACCATCTGGTGCTCCTGCTGCTCGATCACGCCAGCCGTCACGCCCTCTTCAAGGCTGGCCGCGATTTCTTCCTCGGTGACCGATCGCTTGGCATCGACATCGACACGCAGCAGGCGCAGCATCGCCTGGGTGCTGAAGGACAGCAGCTTGACAAAAGGCCGAGTGCCTGCGGCCACCCACATCATCGGTCGGGCCACCAGCCGGGCCACGGGCTCTGGATACAACTGGCCGATGCGCTTGGGTACCAATTCGCCAAACACAATGGTGATGTAGGTGATGACGGTGACCACCAGCGCGGTGGCCGTGATGCTCGATGCCCCGACCGACAGGCCCAGGGACTGCAGCCACAGACCCAGCCCGTGTGCGAAGGCGGCCTCGCCCACAATGCCGTTGAGCATGCCAATGGAGGTGATGCCCACCTGCACCGACGACAAAAACTGCGTGGGCTGCTCCATCAGGTCCAGCGCCGCCTTGGCCCCTTTGTCACCCGCCTCGGCCTCGGCCATCAGCCTGACCTTGCGGCTGGCCGCCAGGGCCATTTCCGACATGGCAAAAGCCCCGTTGAGCACGGTGAGCAAAAGAATCAGCAAAACATCCATAGGACCTTGGTGACAATCCGGAACATGGCACTGTACTTGATTGGTGATTTGCAGGGCTGCCTGGGGCCGCTCAAGCGACTCCTTGCGCAGGTGGATTTCTCGCCCAGCCGCGACACGCTCTACCCTCTGGGGGACCTGGTCAACCGTGGGCCCGACTCACTGGGGGTGCTGCGTCATTTGATGGCCCTGCAGGACGCGGCCCAGCCCGTGCTGGGCAACCACGACCTGCATCTGCTGGCGGTGGCCGCCGGTCTGCGCCGCAGCGGCGCCAGCGACACCCTCGGGCCCATCTTGCAGGCGCCCGATCGCGCAGCCCTGATCGACTGGCTGCGCCAGCAGCCCCTGGCCCGTCTGGCGCAGGGCTGGTTGATGGTGCACGCCGGTGTGCTGCCCGACTGGACCACCGAGCAGACCCTGGGCCTGGCCGGTGAGGTGCAAGCGGTGCTGCGCAGCCCGCAGTACACCGACTTTCTGACCCACATGTACGGCAACCAACCCGACCGCTGGGAGGAGACCCTGGGCGGCTGGGACCGCCTGCGGGTGATCGTCAACGCCCTGACCCGGCTGCGTTTTTGTACCGCGCAGGGTGTGATGGATTTCAGCAGCACCGCCACCCCCGATCAGCCGCCACCCGGCCACCGGCCTTGGTATGAGCTGCCGCAGCGCCTGACGCGCGGCCAGCCGCTGGCCTTTGGCCATTGGTCGACCCTGTCGATCAGGCAGCCGCAGCGCCGGCCCGTGATGATCGCGCAAACCCTGGGGCTGGACACCGGCTGCCTGTGGGGCGGCCCCCTGACCGCCGCCCGCCTGGGCCCGACGCCAGGCAGCTACGAGCTGATCTGTGTCGAAGGCCAAGCGGGCCTGAAGCCGCCGCAAGCCGGCGGGGGCGACTGAATCCGAGACCCGCTGACACAGTCAATTGAATCAGCCGCCGGCCGCCCTGAATGGCCAGTCAGGCGGGGATGAGACAATACCGCGCTTATGACCGCTTCCTTTTCCCAGCTGCAACTGCACCCCCACCTGGCCCAGGCCGTGGCCGAAATGGGCTATGAGTCCATGACGCCCATCCAGGAACAGGCCATTCCAGTGGTGCTGCAGGGCCGCGACGTCATGGGCGCTGCCCAAACCGGCACCGGCAAGACCGCCGCCTTTTCGCTGCCACTGCTGCAGCGCCTGATGGTGCACGAAAACACCTCCACCTCGCCGGCGCGCCACCCGGTGCGCGCTCTGGTGCTGCTGCCCACGCGGGAGCTGGCCGATCAGGTGGCGCAGCAAATCAAGCTCTATGCCAAGTACACCAAGCTGCGCAGCGCGGTGGTCTTCGGCGGCATGGACATGAAGCCGCAAACGGCCGAGCTCAAGGCCGGCGTCGAGGTGCTGATTGCCACGCCCGGGCGACTGCTCGACCACATCGAGGCCAAAAACGCGGTGCTCGGGCAAGTCGAGTATGTGGTGCTCGACGAGGCCGACCGCATGCTCGACATCGGCTTCCTGCCCGACCTGCAGCGCATCCTGAGCTACCTGCCCAAAAAACGCACCACCCTGCTGTTTTCAGCGACCTTCTCGCCCGAAATCAAGCGGCTGGCCAACAGCTATCTGCAAGAGCCGGTGACCATCGAGGTGGCGCGCTCCAATGCCACCGCCTCGACCGTCGAACAGCATTTCTACAGCGTTCAGACCGACGACAAGCGCGCGGTGCTCAAACAGATCCTGCGTCAGCGCGAGATCAAACAGGCCTTTGTGTTCGTCAACAGCAAGCTCGGCTGCGCCCGGCTGGCCCGCTCGCTCGACCGCGAAGGCCTCAAGACCGCCGCCCTGCACGGCGACAAGAGTCAAGATGAGCGCCTGAAGGCCTTGGACGCCTTCAAAAAGGGGGAAGTCGATCTGCTGGTGTGCACCGACGTGGCCGCCCGCGGGCTCGACATCAAGGACGTGCCCGCCGTATTCAACTTCGACGTGCCCTTCAACGCCGAAGACTATGTGCACCGCATTGGCCGCACCGGCCGAGCCGGCGCCTCGGGGCTGGCGGTGAGCTTTGTGGCCTCCAGTGATACACGTCTGGTCAGCGACATCGAAAAATTGATCCGCAACCCGATCGAGTTGGAGCCCGTCGAGCTCGAAGACAGCCGGCGGGGGGAACGCATCAACGACGGCTCGCGGCTGTACCGCGACGAAGACCGGCGTCCACCCCGCAGTGACCGAAGCGAGCGCAGTGAACGTGCTCCAAGACCAGCCCCGCGCCCGGTC
>JAXITB010000196.1:0-5676 GCA_034680305.1 Polaromonas sp.
GCCATCGAACTGGCCCGCCTGATCGGGCGCATGGGGGCCGAGCCGGCGCAGCTGCCCGAGGTGCTCAAGGCCTACCAGGAGGCGCGCCGGGTGGAGACGCTGCGCATCCAGAACGCCGCCTGGAACGCGATGGAGTGGTTCGAGGTCTGCGGCAACCGTTACTGTGACCAGCTCGAGCCCGAGCAGTTCATGTATTCCATGCTCACCCGCAGTCAGCGCATCAGCCACGAAAACCTGCGCCTGCGTGACCGCCATTGGCTCGAAGGCTACGAGCGCTGGTACGCCGAGCGCGCCGGTGTCAAGGTGGTGGGCACGCCCCCGCCGCCGATGTTCACGCCTTATTCGGTGCGCGGCCTGACCCTGAAGAACCGCATCATGGTCTCGCCCATGGCCCAGTATTCGGCCAAGGACGGCCTGGTGGGCGACTACCATCTGGTGCACCTGGGCGCACGCGCCATGGGCGGCGCCGCTTTGGTGATGGCCGAGATGACCTGCGTGAGCGCCTCTGGGCGCATCACCCCCGGCTGCCCCGGCTTGTACCGGCCCGAGCACACCGCCGGCTTTGCCCGCATTGCCGACTGGATCCACCAAAACACCGACGCCAAGTTCGGGCTGCAGTTGGGTCATGCCGGCGCCAAGGGTTCCACCCGCCGTGCCTGGGACGGCATCGATCAGCCCCTGCCTGAAGGGGGGCTGGAAGCCAATTGGCCGCTGCTGTCGGCCTCGCCCCAGCAGTACCTCGAAGGCGTCAGCCAGCACTCGCAGGCCATGACCCGCGCCGACATGGATCAGGTGCGTGATCAATTCGTCGCGTCGGCCCGCGCGGCCGCTGAGGCTGGGGTGGACTGGCTGGAGTTGCACTGCGCCCACGGCTACCTGCTGTCGAGCTTTATTTCGCCGCTGACCAATCAGCGCACCGACGACTACGGCGGCAGTCTGGCCCAGCGCCTGCGTTATCCGCTGGAAGTGTTTGCGGCGGTGCGTGCCGTCTGGCCAGCCGATCGACCCATGTCGGTGCGCATTTCAGCCCACGACTGGGTCGAGGGCGGCATCACCCCGAGCGATGCGGTGGAGATCGCGCGGGCCTTCAAGCAGGCCGGGGCCGACCTGATCGACTGCTCGTCCGGGCAGGTCAGCAAGAAAGAAAAGCCGGTGTACGGGCGCATGTTCCAGACACCGTTTGCCGACCGGATTCGACAGGAAGCGGGCATCGCCACCATCGCGGTCGGGGCCATCAGCGAGGCCGATCACGCCAACAGCATTTTGGCCGCCGGTCGGGCCGATCTGTGCGCGGTGGCTCGGCCGCATCTGGCCAACCCGGCCTGGACCCTGACCGAGGCGGCCAAAATTGGCTATTCGCCGGTGGCCTGGCCGCGCCAATACCAGTCGGCCAAAGGGCAGCTCGAAGCCAATTTCCAGCGCGAGAAAACCATTCAGGGCGGCAAATAAGGAGTGACTGTGAACATTGATCCCGGCCTGCTTGCAGGCAACCGCCGGCCCATGGCCGGCTATCAGGCCCAACACTTTGCCTGGCAGGTCAGCGAGCGGGTGGCCACCATCACGCTGAACCGGCCCGAGCGCAAGAACCCGCTGACCTTCGAGTCCTACGCTGAATTGCGTGACCTGTTTCACCAACTCAAATGGGCCGACGATGTGCGCGCGGTGGTGCTCACCGGCGAGGGCGGCAATTTCTGCTCCGGCGGCGATGTGCACGAGATCATCGGCCCACTGATTGCGCTGAAGGCGCCCGAGTTGCTCATGTTCACCCGCATGACCGGCGAGTTGGTCAAGATGATGCGGGCCTGCCCGCAGCCCATCGTGGCGGCCATTGATGGGGTGTGTGCCGGCGCCGGCGCCATCTTGAGCATGGCCAGCGACATGCGCCTGGGCACGGCCAGAAGCAAGACGGCTTTTCTGTTCAACCGGGTTGGCCTGGCCGGCTGCGACATGGGCGCCTGCGCCATGCTGCCGCGCATCATCGGTCAGGGCCGTGCCAGTGAGTTGCTCTACACCGGTCGCGCCATGGGCGGTGAAGAGGCCGAGCGCTGGGGTTATTTCAACCGGCTGTGCGCCCCCGAAGACTTGCTGGGGCAAGCGCAGGCGCTGGCCACTGAGCTCGCGGGTGGCCCCTCATTTGCCAACGGCATCACCAAGACCATGCTGCATCAGGAATGGGCCATGACGATTGAGCAGGCCATCGAGGCCGAGGCTCAGGCGCAGGCCATTTGTATGCTGACCGAAGACTTTGGCCGCGCCTACCGCGCCTTCGTTGCCAAGCAAAAGCCCCGTTTCGAAGGCAATTGATCCACCCCATGTCTGACACCTCCTACCTGAACTGGCCATTCTTCGCGCCGCACCATGGCGAGTTGGCCCACCGCCTCGATGCCTGGGCCAGCGCCCACCTGAGTGCCGACCACGGCGATGTCGATGCCCAGTGCCGCGCACTGGTGCGCTCCCTGGGCCAGGACGGCTGGCTCACGCATGCGGTGGCGGGCACCGATGTCGGTGGTGCCGGCCAGGTGATCGACACCCGCGCCATCTGCCTGATCCGCGAGACCCTGGCCCGCCATGACGGCTTGGCCGACTTTGCCTTTGCCATGCAGGGCCTGGGCTCGGGGGCCATCAGCCTGCAAGGCTCGCCTGAGCAGCGGCAACGCTATTTGCCGCGTGTGGCCCGGGGCGAGGCGATCGCCGCTTTTGCCTTGTCGGAGCCCGACGCGGGCTCGGACGTGGCGGCCCTGTCCTGCAGCGCCCGCGCCGAGGGCGACAGCTATGTGCTCGAGGGCCAGAAGACCTGGATTTCAAACGGCGGCATTGCCGATTTTTATGTGGTTTTTGCCCGTACCGGCGAGGCGCCGGGCTCGCGGGGCATCAGCGCCTTCATCGTCGATGCCGACACACCGGGCTTGTCGATCGCCGAAAGAATCGATGTGATCGCACCACACCCCTTGGCCCGGCTGGCTTTTGTCAATTGCCGCATCCCAGCCAGCCAGCGCTTGGGCGCGGCCGGCGAGGGCTTCAAGCTGGCCATGCGCACCCTCGATGTGTTTCGCACCTCGGTGGCGGCCGCCGCACTCGGCTTTGCCCGCCGCGCGCTGGACGAGGCGCTGGCCCGTGCGCGCTCGCGCCAGATGTTTGGCGGGGTGCTGGCCGACCTGCAGCTGACCCAGGCCAAGCTGGCGCAAATGGCCACTGCCATCGACAGCGCCGCTCTGCTGACCTACCGGGCAGCCTGGCAGCGTGATCAGGGGCAGGCGGTCACGCGCGAAGCGGCCATGGCCAAGATGGTGGCCACCGAAAACGCGCAGCAAGTCATTGACGCGGCGGTGCAGATCTGGGGCGGGCTGGGTGTGGTCAGCCAGATGCCGGTTGAAAAGCTATACCGGGACATCCGCGCTTTGCGCATCTACGAGGGTGCCACCGAGGTGCAGCAACTCATCATCGCGCGCGAGCTGCTCAAGGGCGGCGCTTAAATCATTGAACATGAGGAGTCACTCGATGCAGGTTTTGCTTCCCCCCGGCTGGCCGCGCCCCAAGGGTTATGCCAATGGCGTGGCCGCCAGCGGGCGCATGGTGTTTGTGGCCGGCATGATCGGCTGGGACGGCCAGGGCGTGTTTCACACCGACGATCTGGCCGGCCAGGTCCAGCAGGCGCTGGACAACGTGGTGGCGGTGCTCGCTGAGGCTGGGGCCCGGCCCGAGCACATCGTGCGCATGACCTGGTATGTGACCAGCAAGCGTGAATACCTGGACGCCTCGGCGCAGATTGGCCGGATTTTCCGCACGACCATCGGCAGCTTCAGCATCGCCATGACGGCGGTGGAGGTCAGCGCCCTGATCGAAGACCGTGCCAAGGTCGAGATCGAGGTGACCGCAGTCGTGCCAGAATGAGGCCTATTGTTCTATTGATAGAACATTAGGCCGGGCCGAAGGCCGGTCGGCCAGTCGGGCATGCGGGCCGTTGGACGCAGGCTCGGGGCGCCGGCGCTATGCTAGAGCCAACGCCTGCTCAATGGCCCCCCTGATTTCATTGATCCCCTTGTAAGGAGTATGTCGTGTCCCAAGCCAAAGCCGCTTTTTCCTGGTCTGACCCCTTCCGGCTCGACGACCAGCTCTCGGCCGAAGAGCGCCAGGTGCGCGATGCCGCGCATGCCTATTGCCAGGAAAGGTTGTTGCCGCGGGTGCAGATGGCCTTTCGCAACGAACAGACCGACCGCGCCATCTTCAACGAAATGGGCGAACTCGGCTTGTTGGGCCCGACCATCCCCGAGCAGTACGGCGGCGCCGGCCTGAACTATGTCTGCTACGGCCTGGTGGCGCGTGAAGTCGAGCGGGTGGACTCGGGCTATCGCTCCATGATGAGCGTGCAGTCCTCGCTGGTGATGGTGCCGATCAACGAATTTGGCACCGAGGCCCAGAAACAGAAATACCTGCCCAAGCTGGCCACCGGCCAGTGGGTGGGCTGCTTTGGCCTGACCGAACCCAACCACGGCTCGGATCCGGGCAGCATGATCACCCGCGCCCGCAAGGTCGCCGGCGGCTACAGCCTGTCGGGCGCCAAGATGTGGATCAGCAACAGCCCGATCGCCGATGTGTTTTTGGTCTGGGCCAAGGACGACGAAGGCGCGATTCGCGGCTTCGTCCTTGAAAAAGGCTGGAAGGGCCTGAGCGCCCCGGCGGTGCACGGCAAGGTGGGCCTGCGTGCGTCCATCACCGGCGAGATCGTTATGGACGAGGTGTTCTGCCCTGAAGAAAACGCCTTCCCCGAGGTGCGCGGTCTCAAGGGGCCGTTCACTTGCCTGAACAGTGCGCGTTACGGCATTGCCTGGGGCGCCCTGGGCGCGGCCGAAGACTGCTACAACCGTGCCCGCCAGTATGTGCTGGACCGCCAGCAGTTCGGCCGGCCACTGGCAGCCAATCAGCTCATTCAAAAGAAGCTGGCCGACATGGTCACTGAAATCAGCCTGGGGCTGCAGGGCTGCCTGCGTCTGGGCCGCATGAAGGACGAGGGCACCGCAGCCGTCGAGATCACCTCCATCTTGAAGCGCAACAGTTGCGGCAAGGCACTGGACATTGCGCGCACTGCCCGTGACATGATGGGCGGCAACGGTATCTCCGACGAATACGGCGTGGCCCGCCACCTGGTGAACCTGGAGGTGGTCAACACCTACGAGGGCACGCACGACATCCACGCCCTCATCCTGGGCCGCGCCATCACCGGCATCGCAGCGTTCAGCTGAACGTCGCGGCCTCGCAGCCAAGACTTTGGAAAGTCTGCTGTGGGAGTCGCGCCCTCGCGGCGATGGGGCGCTTGATCAAGCGCCGCAATTTCCAGGGCGCACCGAAGCCGGGCGCACGGGTGGGCACTGCGCCGCTCGTGTCCTCCGTCGGCTGCGCCTCCTCCCCCTTGACCTCGCTTCGCAGCGCCCACCCGCACGCCCTCGGGGAGTACGTCCGCCGCGTGCTCCGATCAGACCCCCGGTAGATCTGTGGGAGCCGCGCCCTCGCGGCGATGGGGCGCGTGATGGGAGGGCGAAGCTTGATCAGTCGCACCATCGCACCGAGGGCGGTGCTCCCACAAAACTCAACCGGGGTCTGTGGTCGGACTTTGTGGGAGCCGCGCCCTCGCGGCGATGGGGCGCGTGATTGGAGGGCGAAGCTTGATCAGTCGCACCA
>JAXITB010000197.1:0-5669 GCA_034680305.1 Polaromonas sp.
CCTCGGCGCGATGGAGCGCTTGATCAGGCACCGCCCACGCCTCGACGGCTGCATCGCCGCGAGGGCGCGGCTCCCACAATGGACTCACGAGGCCGCTCCCACACCTGGCTCAAGAGGCCACTCCCATTGCCCTCGGCGCGATGGCGTTAGTCTCCTGTGGGAGCGCCGCCCCCGGCGCGCCGGCGCTAGTCTGCTGTGGGAGCGCCGCCCTCGGCGCGATGGAGCGCTTGATCAGGCACCGCCCACGCTCCGACTGTTGCATCGCCGCGAGGGCGCGGCTCCCACAATGGACTCAAGAGGCCACACCCACAATGGACTCACGAGGCCACTCCCACACCTGGCTCAAGAGGTCGATTGATCAGGCCCTCTTGCGAGGAGGTATCCTTGCCTTCTTCTCGACAAGGAGTTCCCATGAGCTGGCCGGTGATGGTGTTTGACATCGAGTCCATTCCTGATGTGGCGGGCATGCGGGCCCTCGGTTTGGCTCAGGGCGAGGACGATACCCAGGCCTATGCCGCCTGGGCTGCGCAGCGTGCCGCTGACGGCAAAAGCGACTTTGCGCCCCTGCATCTGCAGCGGGTTCTGGTGATTTCTTGCGTCTTTCGTAACGCCGAGGGCTTGCGCATTCATTCCTTTGTGGACCGCGAGCCCGAGGGCCAGAGCCATGAGGGGCGGATCATTCAGACTTTTTTCAACACGGTCGAAAAGCATCTGCCCCAACTGGTGAGTTGGAACGGTGGCGGCTTTGATTTGCCGGTGCTGCACTACCGAGGCCTCAAGCACGGGGTGGTGGCCAGCAAATACTGGGACATGGGCGAGGGCGGCGACCATGACAGTCGCGAGTTCAAGTGGAACAACTACATCAGCCGTTACCACATGCGTCACCTCGACCTGATGGACCTGCTGGCGATGTACAGCCCCAAGAACAATGCGCCGCTCGACGCTCTGGCCAAGCTCTGCGGGTTTCCTGGCAAGCTGGGCATGGACGGCTCGGCCGTGTACGGTGCTTACCGCGACGGCAAGCTCGAAGACATCCGGCGCTATTGCGAAACCGATGTGATGAACACCTACCTGCTCTATTGCCGCTTCCAGAAAATGCGCGGCGGCTTGCTGGAGGCTGAATATGCGCAGGAAATCGAGCAGGTCAAGAGCACCCTGAGCGATCTGGCGGCCACCGAGCCCCATTGGCAGGAGTACCTGGCGGCCTGGGTTTGAGTGGGCCTGCCCTGATTCATGGGCGAGCCGGCGCCTGAGACAATCAGGCCATGACCTCATTGATTTCCCAGCCGGCGGATGTGCCGACTGACACCCCCTCTTACCTGCAACCCGATCCCCATCCTGTCGACGTCTTCGCCGTCGAGTCGCTCGACATGGACGCTCAGGGCATCGCCCACCGGCCTGACGGCAAAGTCGTCTTCATCGAAGGGGCGCTGCCCTTCGAGCGGGTGACGGCCAACATCAACCGCAAGAAAAGCAGTTTCGAAAAGGCCACGGTGCTCGACGTGCTGCATGAATCGTCGCAGCGGGTGCGGCCGGCTTGCCCTCATTTTGGTCTGCACCAGGGCTCTTGTGGGGGCTGCAAGATGCAGCATCTGCACCCGAGCGCCCAGGTGGCGGCCAAGCAGCGGGTGCTGGAAGACAACTTTGCCCACTTGGGCAAGGTGCGCGCCGAGCGCATGCTCAGGCCCATCGAGGGCCCGACCTGGCATTACCGGTTCAGGGCTCGCTTGTCGGTGCGGTACGTGCGCAAAAAAGACACGGTGCTGGTCGGCTTTCACGAGCGCAAGAGCCAGTATGTGGCCGACATGGCGCAATGCCCGGTGCTGCCGCAGCACGTCAGTGACATGCTCATGCCTTTGCGCGAGCTGATTGGCGCCTTGCAGGCCCGGGAGACTTGCCCGCAGATCGAACTGGCCTGCGGCCTGGTGGGCGACCAACTCATCACCGCGCTGGTGCTTCGGCATCTGGAGCCTTTGAGCGCGGGCGATGCCGACCAACTGCGGGCCTTTGCCCGGGCGCGGCCCGGACTGCAGTGGTGGCTGCAGCCCAAAGGGCCCGATACGGTACACCGACTCGACGACTCCGTACCCGAGCTGGCCTATGAACTGCCCGAGTTCGGCATCGTGATGCCTTTCAAACCCACGGACTTCACCCAGGTCAACCCTTACATCAACCGGGTGCTGGTGGAGCGGGCACTGCGTTTGCTGGATGTGCAGCCCCATGAGCGGGTGATCGACTGGTTCTGCGGCCTGGGCAACTTCACCCTGCCTTTGGCCACGCGGGCCAAGGAGGTGCTGGGCATTGAAGGCAGCGCTGCTTTGATCGAGCGCTCGCGTGAGAATCTGGTCTTCAATGAACGCCGAAGGCCTCAGGGGCTTGGCGCGCTGGCGCCGACTCGCTTTGCCGCTCGCAATTTGTTCGAGATGACGCCGGCGTTGCTGGCCGCCGATGGGGCGGCCGACAAGTGGCTGATCGACCCGCCGCGAGAAGGGGCCTTTGAACTCATCAAGTCGCTGGTGGCCCTGCACCCCCATGGCAGCCAGCGGGCCCGCGTCAACCGCGATGGGCAAAAGACCGACGAGTTCTTCATTGAGCCGGTTGAGCCGCCGGCTGGCTGGCGGGCGCCAGAGCGCATCGTTTACGTCAGCTGCAACCCGGCCACGCTGGCCCGCGACGCGGGGCTTCTGGTCAATGAGGCCGGCTATCGCTGCGTGGCCTCTGGGGTGGTCAATATGTTTCCGCACACCGCCCATGTGGAGAGCATGGCGGTTTTCGAGCGACCATGAAAAAAGGGACCCGAAGGTCCCTTTTTCGCTTGGCTGTCAGGCCTTTACTCGCGGTCGCCGCCGAAGATGCCCAGCAGTGACAGCAGGCTCTGGAAGACATTGAACAAGCTCAGGTAGATGCCCAGCGTGGCGGTGATGTAGTTGGTCTCGCCACCGTCGACGATGCGCTTGAGGTCGTACAGGATGAAGGCCGAGAAAATGCCTACGGCCATCATGCTGATGACGATCATGCCGGTCGAGGAGCCAACGAACACGTTGATGATGGCCCCCACCATCAGCACCAGAGCGCCAACGGTCAGCCACTTGCCCATGCCCGACAGATCGCGCTTGATCACGGTCGACAGGCTGGCCATCAGCACGAACACGCCGGCTGTGCCACCAAAGGCGGTCATGATGAGGTCAGCGCCGTTCTTCATGCCCAGGACCATGGCGAGCAAACGCGAGAGCATCAGGCCCATGAAGAAGGTAAAGCCCAGCAGCACCGGCACGCCAGCGGCCGAGTTTTTGGTCTTTTCGATCGCGAACATGAAGCCGAAGGCGCCTCCCATGAAGACGACCAGACCCATGATGCCGCCCAGAGAAGCGGTGATGCCGGTAGCCACACCCAGCCAGGCGCCGAGCACGGTCGGCACCATGCTCAGGGCGAGCAGCCAATAGGTGTTGCGCAGAACACGGTTGCGCTCGGCCGCTGAGGGCAGGGCGTCAATGTAATCAACGGGTTGATAGGGATGGTTCATTTGGATCTCCTTGAAATCCGGACCAGGGAAACGGCGCTGCATCTAGGGTTGCGGGCGTCGGTCTGACCGTGGTATCAATTGTAGGGATGGGGCGGGAAAGTCAAGTGCCATCCTATTTTTTGTGCGGGTTTAGGTTGATGTTCACCGGTGTGCCGCTGTCCCGTCATCTCGATGGCCACGTCACCGCTGGCGACGACGAACGTTAAACTCCGCCGCCTTGCTACCAAACTTTGCGCTGGATTCCCATGAAAAACAAACCCACTCTCGAGTTGGCCGATGCCAAAAAAATCGCTGCCGCCGCCGAAGCCGAAGCCCTGAAGAACAACTGGGCGGTGAGCATTGCCATCGTTGATGATGGCGGCCACCTCCTGCATCTGCAGCGCCTCGATGGTGCCGCGGCCGTCTCTGCGCACATTGCACCGGCTAAGGCGCACACCTCGGCGCTTGGTCGCCGTGAGAGCAAGGTCTATGAGGACATCATCAATGGCGGGCGGCATGCCTTCCTGACTGCGCCAGCCATTGAGGGCTTGCTCGAAGGCGGCGTGCCCATCATGAAGGATGGACAGTGTCTGGGGGCGGTGGGCGTGTCTGGCGTCAAGTCCAGCGAAGACGCCCAAATCGCCCGCGCGGGCATCGCGGCGCTGGGGCTCTGAGACCGCTTGACGGCACGGCGGGCAATCCACAGCCGCATCGCCGCGAGGGCGCGGCTCCCACTCCCCCACTGATCCAGGCTGCTTAGAGCGTGTGGGAGCGCCGCCCTCGGCGCGATGGGGCTTGGCATGGGGCCTTGGGCTTGATCGACCGCCGCATCGCCGCGAGGGCGCGGCTCCCACTTCCCCACTGATCCAGGTTGCTTAGAGCCTGTGGGATGGAAGCCCTCGGCGCGATGGGGTTTGGGTGCGGCCCTTGCCAGCCTACTTGAAGCCCACCCGGTCGAGCATCTGCTGCACTTTGACCTGATTCATGCCCACCACGCTGGTGGGGATCACTTCGCTTTTGAAGCCCCCCGGGCTCATGGCTTTGAGCGCGGGATTTTCTAGCGTTACGCCTTTGGCCACAGGCCATTCGTTGTTGCCATTGGCAAAGTGGTTCTGCGCGCTGGGGCTGGCCAGATATTCCAGAAAGCGGATCGCGTGATCGGTATTTTTGGCATGTTTGGCCACCGCGCCGCCGGCAATGTTCACATGGGTGCCCCAACTGGACTGGTTCGGGAAAATCACGCCAATCTTCTCGACCACCGCCTTGTCGGCAGCGTTGTCTGAGCGCATCAAGCGGGCCAGGTAGTAGGAGTTGCTGACTGCCACGCCACACTCGCCGGCGGCTACCGCTTTGATCTGGTCCGTATCTCCTCCCTTGGGGCTGCGGGCCAGATTGGCCACCAGTGCCTTGAGCCAGGCCTCGGTTTTTTGCGGGCCGAGGTGCTCCGTCATGGCGCCGAACAGGCTCAGGTTGTAAGGGTGTGAACCCGAGCGGATGCACAGCTGCCCCTTGAATTTGGGATCTGCCAGCTTTTCATAGGTGTCTGCGTCGGCCGCCGTCCAGCGACTCTTGTTGTAGACGATCAGCCGGGCGCGGGTGGACAGGCCAAACCAGGCGCTGCCGTCTGGGCCGGGCTTGGCGCGCAGGTGCGGCGCGATGGCTGCTTCCAGAGCCGCCGACTTGATGGGCCTGAACAGGCCGTCGACCTCTGCGCGCCACAGGCGGGCGGCATCGACCAGCAGGATCACATCGGCCGGCGATGCCGAGCCCTCGGCCTTCAGGCGGGCCAGGATGCCGGCGTCATCGGCGTCGACCCGATTGATCCGGATGCCGGTGGCTTTGGTGAAGTCGGCGTACAGGGCCTCGTCGGTCGGGTAGTGACGGGCAGAGTAGAGGTTCAGGAATCTGTCTTGCGCCTGAGCTGCGCCGGCCAGCGCCAAGCTGGCCAGGAGTGCGGAGATCAATGTGCGGCTGTTCATGGTGGCAAGGACGTGCAAGTGGGTTGCTGCCAGTATAACGCAAATGAGAATCGTTCTCAACAAAAACCGAACCTGAAACCTCGTCGGCGGGCCTTGGAGCCCCCCGGGTATCGGATCGCCGCTCCTGAGGCCACGCCGCGGGTCAGCTCCCGGCCCGTCTGGGCGTGGCGGCTGCCTGCCCGGCTCAG
>JAXITB010000198.1:0-5624 GCA_034680305.1 Polaromonas sp.
GCTGCTGGGCTATCTGGGCTCGCGCTTCGTGTTGGAAGTGATTCTGCTCAGGGGCTGAGGGCGCATGAAATACCTGTTGATGATTGCGCTGGGCCTGGGCCTGCTGTGGTGGTGGCGCGCCTTCAGCCGGCGATCAGGCGGACGTGGGCAAGCGACGCCCCCGCCAAGTCAAGCCAAGGCGCCGCCCGACGACATCGTCGCCTGCCGCCACTGCGGTCTGCACCTGCCGGGTGCGGAAGCGCTAGATGGCCAGCAGGGCCGATATTGCAGCGCGGCTCACCGGCAGGCGGCTGAAGGCTCTTGAACCCGCCGATGCCAAGCGAGTCCGCTGAAGCCCTGCCACCCGCGCTCTGGCATGAGGGCTGGTACCGCTACGCCAGGCGGCTCGATTCACCCAATTTCGGCCCGCGACCGGCCGGTGCCTGCATCGACCTGATCGTCATTCATTCGATCAGCCTGCCGCCAGGTGAATTTGGCACCGGGCGGGTCCAGCAGTTGTTCACCAACACCCTGGCCTGGGACGACCATCCTTATTTCGAGTCGATCCGGGGCTTGCAAGTCTCGGCCCACTTCTTCATTGCCCGCGACGGCGGGCTGTGGCAGTTCGTCAGCTGCCGCGACCGCGCCTGGCACGCCGGGCAGTCGGCTTATCGCGGCCGCAGCAACTGCAACGACGACTCCATCGGTATCGAACTGGAAGGCGTAGACGACGGTCCTTTCGAGCCGCAGCAGTACGAAACCCTGACCAGCCTGTGCGCGGCGCTCATGCAAGCCCACCCCATTGAGCACTTGGCCGGACACGAACATGTGGCGCCGGGGCGCAAAGCCGATCCGGGGCCAGGCTTTCAATGGCCGCACTTACAGGCCGCTCTGGGGCTGCCGGATCGGTGTTTTCCATGGCCGGCTCACCGGGGCAAACCCGAGGGGGCGTGACGGGCAATCACCCCAGACGCAGGCTTGGGCGAGGCTGACAGGCACCGAAAAACACCTGCACAGAAGGTCACCAAGCAAGTAAACATGCGGGTTCGAACGCAAAAACCCGCTGCAAACGGCATGAATGCGACCCCTGTCCCGAAGAGTTCACATTCTTTCAGGCTTACGCCCTGATCCGGGCTTTGAACCGCCTCACCAGCGCCTCGCGCACAGCCCTGGCAGCAGCCGGTAGGGCACTTCAAGACACATCGGACTGTCAGCGCAAAAACACTACATCTAGTGCTTGAATTCATCCCAGGCCCTAGGTATAGTGCTTAAGCGCCGAGAATCTTCCGTTGCCAAAACCCGTTCACCACCCGATGTTTCAGGTTCCAGTGCTCAAAACCGAGGCCCTTCAGGCCTGGTTTCGGGAAGCTTTTTTTGGATTCATTTCTTCACAGTCGTTTCGCTCCAAAGGAGCAAGATCTTTCTCGTTGCGCCCCAGAGTCTGAGTCCACCAGACCACCACCACAAGAATTTGAAAACAGTCAGAGGACACATGCAAATCGCTACCCATGCCCCCGCCGTCGGCTCTAACCAGCCTTCCTTCAGCGCACCGATCGACAGCCCGCAGACCACGCTCTACGCGAATTACCAGATCATCCGGCGCAATGGCGCCGTGGTCCCTTTCGAGCCCAACAAGATCGCCGTGGCCATGATGAAGGCCTTCCTGGCCGTGCACGGCACCCAGGGCGCCGCATCGGCCAGCGTGCGTGAGACGGTCGATCAACTGACTCAGTCAGTGATCCGGGCCCTCATGCGTTCGCGTCCAGGCGGTGGCACCTTCCACATTGAAGATGTGCAAGATCATGTCGAGCTCGGCCTGATGCGGGGCGGCCACCATGAAATCGCACGGGCCTATGTGCTCTACCGTGAAAAGCGCACCCAGGAAAGGGCCCGCCAGGCCAGCCCAGTCGCAGCCGCTCAGCCCACCCTGTACGTCACCGACGGCGGGCAGCGCGTGGCCCTGGACCTCGAAGGTCTGCATCGCCTGATTCAGGAATCGTGTGACGGCCTGGGTGCCGACGTCAAGCCCGAGCCCATCGTGGCAGAAACCAAGCGCAACCTGTACGACGGTGTGCCGATTGATGAAGTCTACAAGGCCGCCATCATGGCCGCGCGCACTTTGATCGAGAAAGACCCCGACTACACCTACGTCACCTCGCGCCTGTTGATGCACACCATTCGCCGGGAGATCCTGGGCGAAGAGGTCAAGCAGCAGGAGATGGCCGGCCGCTACCCGGAATACTTTCCCCAGTTCATCGCCAAAGGCGTCAAAAACGACCTGCTCGACGAGCGCCTGCTCCAGTTCGACCTGCAGCGTCTGGGCGCGGCCCTCAAGCCCGAGCGCGATCTGCAGTTTGACTACCTCGGCCTGCAAACCCTGTATGACCGCTATTTCCTGCACGTGCGCAAGACGCGCATCGAACTGCCGCAGGCCTTCTTCATGCGGGTGGCCATGGGTCTGTCACTCAACGAAATCGACCGCGAAGCGCGGGCCATCGAGTTCTATGAGCTGTTGTCTTCCTTCGACTTCATGTCGAGCACACCGACGCTGTTCAACAGCGGCACGCTGCGCTCGCAGCTGTCGTCTTGCTACCTGACCACCGTGCCCGACGACCTCGACGGCATTTATGAATCCATCAAGGAAAACGCCTTGCTGTCGAAATTTGCCGGCGGCCTGGGCAACGACTGGACGCGGGTACGCGCGTTGGGCTCGCACATCAAGGGCACCAACGGCGAATCACAGGGCGTGGTGCCCTTCCTGAAGGTGGTCAACGACACCGCGGTGGCGGTCAACCAGGGCGGCAAGCGCAAGGGTGCGGTCTGCACTTATCTGGAAACCTGGCACCTGGACATTGAAGAGTTCCTGGAGCTGCGCAAGAACACCGGCGACGATCGCCGCCGCACGCACGACATGAACACGGCCAACTGGATCCCAGACCTGTTCATGCGCCGCGTCATGGAAAAAGGCCCCTGGACCCTCTTCTCGCCCGCGGACTGCCCCGACCTGCACGACCTCTACGGCGAAGCCTTCGAGAAAGCCTATGTGGCCTATGAGGCCAAGGCCGAGCGCGGTGAGATCAAGCCCAGCCGCAAGGTTCAGGCGGTCGACATGTGGCGCAAGATGCTGTCCATGCTGTTCGAAACTGGCCACCCTTGGATCACTTTCAAGGACGCCTGCAACGTTCGCTCGCCCCAACAGCACACTGGCGTGGTGCACTCTTCAAATCTGTGCACCGAGATCACACTCAACACCAGCGACAGTGAAACGGCCGTCTGCAACCTCGGCTCGGTCAACCTGGTGCGCCACATCAAGGACGGCCAGATCGATCACGGCAAGCTCAAGAAAACCATCACCACGGCCATGCGGATGCTCGACAACGTGATCGACATCAACTACTACGCCGTCAAGAAGGCCCGCGACTCCAATATGCGTCACCGCCCGGTCGGCCTGGGCATCATGGCCTTCCAAGACAGCCTCTATGAAATGCGCATTCCTTATGGCAGCCAGCAGGCCATCGAGTTTGCCGACCAGTCCATGGAAGCTGTTTGCTACTACGCCTACTGGGCCTCGACCGAGCTGGCCCGTGAGCGCGGCAAGTACTCGAGCTACAAGGGCTCGCTCTGGGATCGCGGCATCCTGCCGCCCGACACCCTGGACCTGCTGGCGCGCGAGCGCGGCGGCTACCTGGAGGTCGACCGTTCCAGCACGCTGGACTGGGACGCGCTGCGCAAGAAGATCGCGCAGGACGGCATGCGCAATTCCAATTGCGTGGCCATCGCGCCGACGGCCACCATTTCCAACATCATCGGTGTCGATGCCTGCATCGAGCCGAGCTTTGGCAATCTGTCGGTCAAGTCCAATCTGTCGGGTGAATTCACCGTGATCAACGCCTACCTGGTGCGCGACCTCAAGCGTCTGGGCCTGTGGGACGAGGTCATGGTGGTCGACCTCAAGCACTTTGACGGCTCGCTGCGGCCCATCGACCGCGTGCCGCAGGAGATCAAGGCCCTGTACGCAACCGCCTTCGAGATCGAGCCCCAGTGGATCGTCGAGGCGGCTGCCCGCCGCCAGAAATGGATCGATCAGGCGCAGTCGCTCAACATCTACATGTCAGGTGCCTCGGGCAAAAAGCTCGACGACACCTACAAGCTGGCCTGGCTGCGTGGCCTGAAGACCACCTACTACCTGCGCACCATGGCAGCGACCCACGCCGAGAAATCAACGGTGCAAGCGGGCCAGCTCAACGCCGTTTCCTCGGGAACGCCGACGGCTGCAGCGGCCGCTCCCAGCGCGCTCGAAGCAGCCGCTGCGGCGGCGCGCGCGCAGATGGACAGCTCACCGGCCACAGACATCAAGTTCTGCGCCATCGATGACCCCGGCTGCGAAGCCTGCCAATGAGTCATGTCATGTGTCAGTGGGCCCGCAGATTCGTCGACGCCAGCGCGACGCGAGTGGGCCCATGATGCGTACGCGATGCAATTGAGCAACATGTTTTAGCCGCTGATCCAAGGATTTCATTTCCTTTATTGGCGCACCTTTCTACAATCGGAAGAATTGGATTTTTGTATGTTGTCCTGGGACGAAGAAGTTAAACCCTCTGTGCAAAGCATCGGCGCCATGCCTCATGGCCGTCCGGTTGAGCTTCCCTCCACGCCGCCGGCTGCTGCGCGCATGCTCGACGACGGCGCGATCGCTCCACTGCCCACCCCGGTCGCGAAGAGCGAAGGCAATCGCCGCGTCAAGGCCGCCGACAAGCGCATCATCAACGGGCAGACGGATGTCAACCAGTTGGTGCCCTTCAAATACAAGTGGGCCTGGGAAAAGTACTTGGCCACCTGCGCCAATCACTGGATGCCGCAGGAAGTGAACATGACCCGCGACATCGCCCTCTGGAAGGACCCCAACGGTCTGACCGAAGATGAGCGTCGCATCGTCATGCGCAACCTGGGCTTTTTTGTGACCGCCGACTCGCTGGCGGCCAACAACATCGTGCTGGGCACCTATCGGCACATCACCGCTCCCGAGTGCCGCCAGTTCCTGCTGCGTCAGGCCTTCGAGGAGGCGATCCACACGCACGCCTATCAGTACATCGTTGAATCGCTCGGTCTGGACGAAAGCGAAATCTTCAACGCCTACAACGAAGTGCAGTCGATCCGCGACAAGGACCAGTTCTTGATCCCCTTCATCGAGGCGATCATGGATCCGGACTTCAAAACGGGCACCCTTGAAACCGATCAGACGCTACTCAAGTCGCTCATCGTTTTTGCCTGCCTGATGGAAGGTCTGTTCTTCTACGTGGGCTTCACGCAAATTTTGGCGCTGGGCCGCCAGAACAAGATGACCGGCGCTGCCGAGCAGTACCAGTACATCCTGCGCGACGAGTCCATGCATTGCAATTTCGGCATCGACCTGATCAATCAGCTCAAGCTGGAAAATCCGCATCTGTGGACCGCAGAATTCAAAGCCGAGATCAAGGCACTGTTCATGCAGGCCGTTGAGCTGGAGTACCGCTACGCCGAGGACACCATGCCGCGCGGTGTGCTGGGCCTGAACGCCTCGATGTTCAAAGGCTATCTGCGCTACATCGCCAAACGGCGCGCCACGCAAATTGGTCTGGAAGCGCTCTTCCCCAACGAAGAGAACC
>JAXITB010000199.1:0-5608 GCA_034680305.1 Polaromonas sp.
AGCTGAGCTGGGAACAACTGCGTCAAGTTCGCCACGGCCACCAGGCTCTGGACCTGACACCGCCGGCCTGGGCCTCGGTGCTGGCCAGCGCGCAGGCGGTGGCCGAAGTGCTGGCCAGCGGACAGGTGATCTACGGCCTGAACACGGGCTTTGGCAAGCTGGCCAGCACCCGCATCCCTGAAAGCGATCATGCCCAACTGCAGGTCAACCTGTTGCGTTCGCACGCGGTGGGCGTGGGCGAGCCGATGTCGGCGCCCGTGGTGCGGCTGATGTTGCTGCTCAAGGCGGCCAGCCTGGGCCGAGGCCACTCGGGGGTGAGCCGGGCTATCGTGCAAGGCTTGCTGGACTTTCTCAGCCATGACTTGCTCCCCGTGGTGCCAGGCAAGGGCTCGGTCGGCGCCAGCGGCGACCTCGCACCACTGGCCCATCTGTGTCTGCCCCTGATTGGCGAGGGTCAGGTCACTTGGCGCGGGCAGACCTGGCCTGCCGCCCAGGCTTTACAAGCCTGCGGTCTCAATCCCATCGCCCTCGGCGCCAAAGAGGGCCTGGCGCTGATCAACGGCACCCAGGCCTCCACCGCCTTGGCCCTTGAAGCACTTTTTGCGGCCGAACAATTGCTTTGCGCTGGCGTGCTGATCGGCTCGCTGACGCTCGATGCGGCACGCGGCAGCGATGCCCCATTTGATCCGAGGATCCACGATTTGCGGGGTCAGCCGGGACAAATTGACGCCGCAGCGGCCTACCGCGCCTTGCTCGAGGGCAGCGAGATCCGACGCTCGCACTTGGTCAACGACGAGCGCGTGCAAGACCCTTACTGCCTGCGCTGCCAGCCCCAGGTCATGGGCGCCTGCCTGGACCAACTGCGTCATGGCGCGGCGGTGCTCCTGCGCGAGGCCAATGCGGTGACCGACAACCCCCTGGTGTTTCACGATCAGGGCGTCTCCGAACTGCTCTCAGGGGGTAATTTCCACGCCGAACCCGTGGCCCTGGCCGCCGACGGCATGGCGCTGGCGATTGCTGAAATTGGTGCGATTGCCGAGCGACGCGTGGCGATGCTGGTCGACAGTGCCATCTCTGGTCTGCCCGCCTTTCTCACGCCCGCGCCGGGCCTGAACTCGGGCTTCATGATTGCCCACGTCACGGCCGCTGCTCTGGCTTCCGAGAATAAGTCGCTGGCCCACCCAGCCAGCGTCGACAGCCTGCCGACCTCGGCCAACCAGGAGGATCATGTGAGCATGGCCACCTTCGCAGCCCGAAGGCTCGCTGCCATGGCCGACAACACCGGCCATATTTTGGCCATCGAACTGCTGGCGGCAGCGCAGGGCATCGAATCGCACCGCCCCATGCGCAGCACGCCCGCGCTGGAGCGCATCCATGCGCATGTACGCAGCTTGAGTCCGGCACTGGCGCAGGACCGCAGCCTGGCCGCAGACATTGAAGCGACTGCTCAATGGCTGCGCAGCCCCGATCTACAACGGACGGCCTTGCAGCAGGCACCGTCGGCGCTTGAGCGGGCCATCGATCGCTTGGCTTGCACCTCACGCGCCGGCTGAGCATCACCCAAGGGGCAGACGCCCCGGTCTGAAGGATCAGCCCTGGGCCAGCGTTTGCTCCGCTTTTTCAAGCCATTGCTGCAGGCTCAGGCTCAAGCTGGCGTCCACCCAGAGCGCCATGCCCCGGTCGCCTGAAGCGGCCAGCACCACGGACCACGACGCCAGCCGGGTGCGCGTGGCCAGGTCGGGTGGCAGGCGCTGCCAGTCCAGATCGCAGCCGAAGGACAAGATCTGCCAGGCATTGGCACTCAAACGCAGGCACTGATAAGCATCGCTCAAATCCACACAAGCGTGGTGCAGGCCGACTGTCGCCTGGGCAATCGCCTGGCTCAAGCCCGACACCGTTGCATCAGATTGCGCATCGCCATGGGCCCACCAGCACCACCATTCGTCGGGCCCCAGACGCATCCAGAGCAAGGCAGCACCCAGGAACTGGGTCCGCAGTTGGCGACCAAGCCTCAAGCCCGAGAGGCCCGGCGCAAGCGACTCCAGAGCGCCACTGTCCTGCGAGCGCAACCTCAGACTCAGCAGCCTGCCAGGCTGCCAGCGAACTGTCGACAAACAGGGATCAGCCACGCATGCGCCCCCCATCTGGATCAAAGAAAACCGGAGCCACCACCTGAGCCGGCCGGCGGGCCAGGCGCCCCAGGGCGGTGACGGTGACCCAGACGGTCTGACCATGCATCGCGCTGCCGTCCTCCAGCAGGGCCAGGGCCACCGCTCGACCCAGGGCATGGCTGTGCACGCTGGCCGTGACGTATCCGCGACTGGCGCGCTGTGCCAGAGGCGCAGACTCCGGCTCCAGACCCTCACCGAGGATCTGCGCGCCCTCCTCCAGCGGCAACTCGCCGGCCGGCACCAGCAGGCCCACCAATTGCGGCCGACCTTCGGGTCGGGCCAGATCGCGTTGCAGCGACCGCTTGCCGACAAAGTCGCTCTTGTCCATGCGAACCGCCCAGGCCAGACCCAAATCAAACGGGTTGATGCAGCCGTCAACCTCATGACCTACCGAGATGAAGCCCTTTTCAACCCTCAGCACATGGTTGGCTTCTGAACCCATGACCGCCAGACCCAGGTTCTGGCCCTCTTGCACCAGGCGCTCCCAGAGGGCCAGAGCGCGACCGGCCGGCAGGTGAATCTCGTAGCTCAGTTCACCGGTGAAGCTGACCCGAAACAGGCGCACCAACTGGTCGGCCAACAACGCATCGCGCATGTTCATGAAGGGGAATGCGGCGCGCGACAAGTCGATGCTGCAGCCGCAGGCCGCCAGCAATTCGCGCGCACGCGGACCGCACACCACCAGAGCGGCCCACTGATCGGTCACCGGCGTGACGAAGGCCTGTAAACGCCCCTGGAAGTGAAGCTGTAGCGCCGCCTCCAGCCAGGCATGGACCGCTTGCGCTTGGCCGCTGGTGGTGGTGATCCACCAGCGGTGCGCATCGATGCGAAACACCGTCCCGTCGTCAAAAATGCGTCCATCCTCGCGCAGCATCACCGCATAGCGACCGCGCCCGACCTTCAGGTCGGCCAACCGGCAGGCGTACACATGCTCGAGCAGTTCAAGGGCCTGCGGTCCGGTCACCTCAAACTTGCCCAGCGGCGAACTGTCGTACAAGCCAACCGCCTCGCGGCAGGCCCGGCATTCACGCTCGAGGGCCTGTGCCATGGTTTCGCCGGGCTGCGGGTAGTAACCCGGCCTTCGCCAGTTCTGGCCCGACTCATACATGACCGCACCCGCGCCCTCGTGCCAAGCGGTGATGGGTGTGCGCCGCACCGGCCGGATCAGCTCGCCGGGCTCGATGCCCGCGACCGCGCCAAAAGGCAGCGGCGTATAAGGCGGGCGCAGGCGAGTCGGACCGAGTTCACCCGGCGCCATGCCGCGCATTTGGGCCATGAGCAAGGCACCGTTCAGGCTCGATGTGCGTCCCTGATCGGGCCCCATGCCCAGGGCGGTGTAGCGCTTGAGGTGCTCAGGCGCCTCATAGCCTTCACGCTGGGCCAGTTGGATGTCATCCAGGGTCACGTCACTGGCCAGATCCACGAACACCCGACCAAGAACCGGCTCGGTCGAAGTGATGGCGCTGCAGCCATCACGCTGACTGGGTACATCGGGATCAGGCAAGCTGGGCAAGCGCAAGCCCAGCGCCTGCGCCACCTGCTGCGCACCCTGTCGGGCAGAGGCCAAGACCTGCATGCTGTCTTGGTGCCCAGCCGCCGCACCAATCGGCAGACCAGCCGGCCCAGCCACGGGGACCATGCCGTGCAACTTCGGGTCGTAGCTGCTCGCACCACCGGCTTGCGCGTGCAATCCCAGGGCGCTGCTCCAGCCACCGGAGACAGCCAGCAGGTCTGCGCTGTGCCATTCGGTGCGGCCGGTCGCATCGCGCAGGGCCACCGCCCGCACACGCATGCGGCCGCGACAGGCGGCAACGCTGCTGCCCAGTTGCACACGCAAGCCGCGCTGCTCGGCCTGGCGCAGCAGCTCAGGATGCACCTGGGCGCGCTGGTCGGCCAACACGGCCAACTGCAGGCCCGCATCATGGGCCTCAAAAGCCGAGGTCCAGGCCGCATCGTTGTTGGTGGCCAGCACCATGCGCCGACCCGGCGCCACCGCCCATCGGCCCATAAAGGCACTGACCGCACCGGCCAGCATGACGCCTGGTCGGTCGTTGTCGGGGAACAGCAAGGACCGCTCGATCTGCCCACTGGCCAGCATCATGTGCGGCGCGCGGACCTTCCACAGCCGCTCCCGGCCCGGCCGGCTGCGATCCATCGCGACAAACTGACCGTGGTCGTGCTGGGCCACCACCTGCGTCATCGGCCAGCGCTGGACCTGCGGGCAAGCGTCCAGGGCTTGCACGGTTTGGTCGATCCATTCGTCGACCGGGCCGCCCTGGGGGCGGTCAAGCCAGCGCCCTCCAGGCCTGGGCCCGTCGTCGGCCAGGATCACGCGGGCTCCGGCTTCGGCCAGGGCTCGGGCCGCCCAGAGGCCAGCCAAGCCAGCGCCTACCACCAGCACATCAGCGTGGGCAAAGCGGCGCTCGTAGGCGCTGTCCTGCGCAGGCTGATTTGGCATATGCCCCATGCCGGCTGCGTGGCGCAAGGCACGCTCAAACCAGGGCCAAGCCCAGGATGGCGACTTGAAGGACTTGTAGTAGAAGCCCGCCGGCAACCAGCGGTGCAGGACATCGGCCCAGGCCATCGGGTCCACCCCAAAAGCCGGCCAGCCCTGCTGACCGACCGCGCGCAGGCCCGCGACCAAGGGCTCGGTGGTGGCCAGTACATTGGGCTCGCTGCGCGGGGCCTGCAAACCGACAAAAGCGCAGGGCTCCTCCCAACCGGCAGCCAAGACACCACGCGGGCGGTGGTACTTGAAGCTGCGCGCCAGGACATCCACGCCCTGCGCCATCAGGGCCGAGGCCAGGGTGTCGCCACTGAGGCCCTGCATGGGCCGGCCATTGAAGGTGAAGTCCAGCGGCCCCGAGCGATCGATCAGCCGCCCACCGGTGCTCAAGCGCCAGCCGCTCATGCGCTCGGACCCGACACGCGGGCCTCCAAAATTCGCTGGCTGTGCGGATCGCGCCGCACCCAAAGCCAGCTGCGGCAGCCATGCACATGCCACCAGTGCTCGAGTACCGGCGCATCCGGGTTGTCACGCTGATAGAGCTGAGCGGCCCAGGCCACCTCGTCCAGCGCCTCGGGCTGCAGGGGCCGCTCGCTGGCCTCTCCCGTGCAGACGAACTCATGCTCGCTGCGCAGGCCGCAATGGGGGCAGGGGATCTGCAACATGGTGGACCCTAAAACCGGTTCGAGGCGCTGGCCGTCTCGTAGAGCAAGCGACCGGTGGCAAAGCGCTCCAGCGAAAAAGATTCGCAATGCTTATCGGCCTGGCCGCGTGCCAGCAAGCCGGCCAGGCTGCGCCCACCCGCCGGGATGGACTTGAAGCCGCCCGAGCCCCAGCCGGCGCTCACGCACAGACCATGCACCGGCGTGGTCGACACAATGGGTGATGTATCGGCCGACAGGTCAATGGCGCCGGCCCAGCTGCGCATCAG
>JAXITB010000200.1:0-5604 GCA_034680305.1 Polaromonas sp.
GCCCCAGGGCTCGGCCCCGAAGATGCCCACTTTGAGCGAGATGTCCTCCGGGGCGATGCCCAGGCGCTCGAATTCTTCGGCAATCACCAGCGAATAAGAGGGCGTGACCATGATCACATCGGGCTTGAAGTCCAGGATCAGCTGCACCTGTTTTTCAGTCTGGCCGCCCGACATGGGCACCACGGTGCACCCGAGGCGCTCGGCGCCGTAATGCGCGCCCAGGCCGCCAGTGAACAGGCCGTAGCCGTAGGCCACATGCACCATGTCGCCGCGCCTCCCGCCGGCTGCGCGAATGGAGCGGGCCACCAGGTCGGCCCAGTTGTCGATGTCGGTCTGGGTGTAGGCCACCACGGTGGGTTTGCCGGTGGTGCCCGAGGAGGCATGCACCCGCACCACCTGATCGCGCGGCACGGCGAGCAGGCCAAAGGGGTAGTTGTCGCGCAGGTCGGCCTTGGTGCTCAAGGGAAAGCGGGCCAGATCGGCCAGGCTGCGCAGATCGTCAGGGTGCACGCCGTGCGCCTCGAACTTGCGGCGGTAGTGCGGCACGTTATCGTAGGCATGGCGCACAGACCACTTCAGCCGGTCCAGTTGCAAGGCGGCCACTTCATCGCGGCTGGCCTTTTCGATCGGCTCCAGGTCGTCGGGGCGGGGCGTCTTGACGGGCATGGTGTCTCCTGTACTGATTTTGTTCTGGTTCGGACGTGGCCTCAGTTGCGGGCCTGAAGGCCCGCAATGACCTCGCCTTCAATGCGGTAGCTCTTGCCGCGAAACAGGGCCACCGTCTTGCCGCCGCGCACCCGCACCGTGATGTCGTACACGCCGGTGCGGCCCGAACGCGAACGCTCGATGGCCTCGGCCTCCAGCACGTCGCCCAGACGGGCCGGGGCCAGAAAGTCGATGTGGCAGGCCGAGGCCACCGTGTTCTGGTTGTAGCTGTTGCAGGCGAAGGCAAAGGCGCTGTCGGCCAGCAGGAACATGAAGCCGCCGTGGCACATGTCGTGGCCGTTGAGCATGTCTGGCCGCACCGGCATCGACATCACGGCATGGCCGGGGGCGATGCGGTCGATGGACATGCCCAGACCCTGGGTGGCCCGGTCCCGGGCCCACATGGCCTGTGAGCTGGCTTCGGCCAGCGCCTGTGCGGGGGAGGTGGATTCGGTGGTGTTCATGACGTGCTCTGATGTGGTGACGTTACGGCCGGCTCAGCCGCCATGAAAGCGCGGCGCACGCTTTTGCAGAAAGGCGGTCACGCCTTCCACGTAGTCGGCGCTGCGGCCGAGTTCGTGCATCAACAGCGCTTCGTAGGCCAGATGCTCGTTCAGGCTGTGCGCCTGTGCGGCCAGCATGGCCTGACGGGTGCGCACCATCGCGTGCATGGGCAGTTGCGCGAGTTGGGCACACAGCGCATCGACCGCGCCGGCCAGTTGGTCGTCGGGGTGGCACTCCCAGATCAGGCCCCACTGTGCGGCCTTGGCCGCCTGCAGCTTGTGGCCGGTCAGGGCCAGCCCCATCGCGCGGGCCAGACCCAAGCGCTGTGGCACCGCCCACGAGGCTCCGGTGTCGGGGATCAGGCCGATCTTGGCAAAGGGCAGCATGAAAGCGGCCGACTCGCCGGCCAGCACCATGTCACAGGCCAGGGCCAGGCTGGCACCGGCGCCGGCGGCGATGCCCTGCACCATGGCCACCGTGGGCATGCGCAGCTCGGTCAGCCGCACCACCAGCGGCCCGTAATCGCGCTCGACCACCGCACCCAGCGAAGGCGGGGGCTCGCCCGGCTTGAAGGCCACATCCGGATCGGCCAGGTCTTGCCCGGCGCAAAAGCCCTTGCCCTCGGCTGCGAGCACCAGCACCCGCGCGCCGGCCAACTCGTCCTGGCCCTGCTGCAGCGCGCCCAGCACCTCGCGCAGTTCGGCGTGCATTTGCCCGGTGAAGGCATTGAGCTTGTCGGGCCGGCACAGCGTCAGGCGCGCCACCGCGCCATCGAGCGCAAAGCGCAGGGTCTTCAGATCGTTCAGAGCCATGGGGGTGTCCTTCAGTCTTGGATGTGTTGGCGCCGCTGCACCACGCGGAAGCGGTTGGCCACAAAGGCCGAATCCGAATAGCTGGCATTGGCTGCCGGGTTGCCGCCGGTGGCGTGGTAGTCCGAATACGCGGCCGTCTGGTTCACAAAAACCGCCCCGGTCAGGTTGATCGACAGCGCCACGCGGCTGCGCCAGGTCGCTTCAGTGATGGCCTGGATTACCGGCTCGCGGGTGCTGTAGACCCCGACGGTCAGTGCGCCATGCTCGCGCACCATGCGCTCAGACAGTTTGATGCCCGCTTCGGTGCTGGGCACCGTCACCACAAAGGCGATCGGGCCGAAGCGCTCATGCATATAGGCTGGTTCGTCGGCTGCGTCGCAGGCCAGCAGCACCGTTGTGCGCACCCGCGCGCCAGCAAACTCCGGGTGGCTCAAGGCGGCCGAGGGGCGAACCACGCGCCCCCACTGGCCCGACTGCGCCGTTTCAATGCGCGCCAGGGTGTCGGTGGACTGGATGGCGCCGAGCACCGCGCAAGCCACCTCGGGTTTGCTCAGCAGCCGGTCAATGGCTGCGGCCAGATCGGTCTGCACCGCTTGCACGCTCTTGGGGCCTTCGTCGGTGTCGATGCCGCCTTGCGGCACCAAGATCGCCTGCGTGGTGGTGCACATCTGGCCCGAGTACAGGCACAGGGTGAAGGCCAGGTTGTCCATCATGGCCTTGTAGGCCGAGGTGGAGTCGATCAGCACATGGTTCAGGCCGGCCAGTTCGGCATACACCTGGGCCTGCTTGCAGTGAGCCATCAGCCATTGGCCAAAGGCATTGCTGCCGGTGAAGTCGACCGAGGCCACCGCCGGGTGCGTGGCCAGGGCCTGCGTCTGCTCGGGCTGGTCGGTCACAAACAGACTCACCAGATTTGGGTCTTGACCCTGGGCCGCCAGCAAGTCGCGCAGCACCCGCACCGTGATGGCCGCGGGCAGCACCGCATGCGGGTGCGGCTTGACGATCACCGCATTGCCGGTGGCCAGCGCCGCAAACAGCCCCGGGTAGGTGTTCCAGGTGGGGAAGGTGCCGCAGCCAATGACCAAGGCCACGCCGCGCCCCACGATCTCAAACTGCTTGCGCATGCGAATCGGCGGGTTCTTGCCCTGCGGCTTTTCCCAGAGAGCCTCGGCCGGAATGCGGCTCTGCTCTTGCCAGGCGTAAGCCACCGCCTCCAGCGCGCGGTCTTGGGCGTGCGGGCCGCCGGCCTGAAACGCCATCATCCAGCCTTGCCCGGTGGTGGCCATGACCGAATGCGCGATTTCAAAACTGCGTGCATTGAGTTCGGTGATCGCCTGCACACACAGGCCCACCCGCTCGCGCGCCCCCAGGGCCTGCCAGGCCGGCATGGCCGCCTGGGCCGCGTCCAGCAGCGCCTGCGGAGCGCACTTGGGGTAGGCCACGTCGAGCTTGACGCCATAGGGCGAAACCTCAGGCGAGAGCCACGGGCCTTGCCCGGGCTGATTCAATTCAAACTTCTGCCCCAGATGCGACTCAAAAGCCGCCTTTCCGTCGGCCGGTGCAGACTCACCGTAGACCTTGGGGCTGGGCATTTCAGAAAACGCGGACCAGTAGCCCCGCACCTGGGTGGCCTGTACGGCCTGCTCAATCAGGGCCTGATGGCGATCGAAGAAAGACATGGACAGCGCTTCCTTTATGAAACAAAAAAATCATTCTGATGGCGCAATTTTGAATCACTTTAAGATGGTGTGCCAGCGATTTATGGGCGCTTAAACAAGGGTTAACCCTTATATTGAGGAGTGTCTCTTGCTTGCCGGCCCGCACTTGGCTCACAAAACGCAGGGCGTCACGCGGGCGGTTCAGGTGCCAAACCGGGTGGCCGCGTAAGGCGCCGGGTTCACGAAGCCGGGCTCGCCCGAGATCATTTCTGCCAGCAGGCGGCCGGCCACCGGCCCCAGGGTGTGGCCCTGGTGGCCGTGGCCGAAGTTGAACCACAGGCCGGGGTGGTGCGGTGCCGGCCCCATGACCGGCAGCATGTCGGTGATGCAGGGTCGGCTGCCCATCCAGGCGGCTGCCGCCATCGGCTGGCCCAAATTGACCAGGCCGCGCGCGCAGTCTTGGGCCGGCTCGAGCTGCGTGGGCTGGGGCCGGTCATCGCGCAGGGCCAGCTCGGCCCCGGTGGTCAGGCGCAGCCCGGCCCGCATCGGCACCAGCAGGTAGCCTTTTTCGGCGTCGAGGATGGGGCTGGCGAGCCCGTGCTCGCCGTCATAGTGCTGGTGATAGCCGCGCTTGACGAACATCGGAAAGCTGTAGCCCAGATCGCCAATCAGATCCAGTGACCAAGGCCCCTGGGCCACCACCACATGCTCGGCCTGCACCAGCCCGGCGGTGGTGTGCAAAGCCCAGCCCTGGCCGTGCGGTGCGATGGCCTGTACCTGGGCGCGCCATGGCTGACCGCCCTGCGCTGCAAAGTCGGCCGCATAGCGCTGCACCAGGGCGCCGGGGTCGCGCACCGCCCAGGTGCTGGCGTGATGAACGGCCCCGGCCAAACGCAGTCGCAAGGCCGGTTCATGCCGGGCCAGTTGCTCGCTGCTTTCCACCCGGTTGTCGATGCCCCAGGTGCGCGCCAAGCGCTCGGCGCCCTGGGCGGCCCGCTCAAAGGCGCGGGCGGTGCGAAAGATCTTGCGGTAACCCCGTGTGTCGATCAAATCCTGCGCGCCGGCCGAATCGATCATGCGCTGGTGCTCGCTGATGCACTGGGCGATCAGCGCGCCGTAGTGCCGGGTGATGGCCGCATGGCTTGAGGCCCGCGAGTACCAGGCATAGGCCAGCACGCGGGGCAGCACCTGGCTCAGGGCCGAGGCGCGCCAGACGATGTCAAAGCCCTGCGCGGTGGCCACCTGCCAGATCTTGCTGAGCTCCAGCGGAAAGGGGTAGGGCTCGACCGCTTCGTGCTGAATCAGCCCGGCATTGCCAAAGGAGGTCTCTTGCCCCGGCTCGCTGCGGTCGATCAAGATGACCTCGTGGCCGCGCTGGCGCAAATGCCAGGCGGTGGCCGTGCCGACCATGCCGGCGCCGATGACTGCACACACAGAGCCCATGGGTCGTGCCTGAATAAGAATGACTTGAATGCGCCCTAAGCTCGGCCGGGCGCCATACGTTTTGCGTGGACCATCGGGTTTTATCACGCCGGAGCGACCAATGGCCAGGCTGAGGTCATGCACTAAGACCTTGCCAAGCAGACCCGCCAGCAGGCTCTGGCATCATCGGCCTCATGATGAACAAGCCACTCAGGGCTGGAGCCCGACAGGCCGCCATCGGCTGGCGCCACATCCTGCTCATGCTTTGGGTATGCCTGACATGTCTGGGCACGCAGGCCAGCGAGGTGGCCGAGCGCTTGCGAACCGATCACCATGTGCTGCTCATTCGCCACGCTTACGCGCCCGGCGTGGGCGATCCGCCGGGCTATTCGCTCGAGCGCTGCGAAACCCAGCGCGTGCTCAACGAGCAGGGCAGGGCGCAGGCGCGGCGCATCGGGCAATGGCTCAAGGCCCAAGGGCTGGAGCGGGCCGAGGTTCACAGC
>JAXITB010000201.1:0-5588 GCA_034680305.1 Polaromonas sp.
CCAGACGCTCATAGGCGCTAGCGGCCTCATTGACCAGTTGCAGGGCACGAGGATCGGCCAGGCCAATGTCTTCCCAGGCCATGCGCAGAACGCGGCGCATCAGGTAGCGCGGGTCAGCGCCGCCGTCGAGCATGCGGCACAGCCAGTACAAGGCCGCATCAGGGTGCGAGCCCCGCACCGATTTGTGCAGGGCCGAGATCTGGTCATAAAACTGGTCGCCGCCCTTGTCAAAGCGCCGCCCGCCGGGGCTCAGGCACTGCTGCACAAAGGCCGCGTCGATCTGCTGCTGGCCGGCAAAGCTGGCCGCAGCGGCCACTTGCTCAAGCAGATTGAGCAGTCGCCGGGCGTCGCCATCGGCCAAGCCGACCAGCGCCTGAGCCGCATCTGGAGCCATGTGCAGGTCAGGCAGATGCCGGGCCTGGGCGCGCGAGAGCAAGCCCCCGAGTTCTTCGGCGGTGAGCGACTTGAGCACGTACACCTGGGCCCGCGACAGCAGGGCCGAATTGACTTCGAACGAGGGGTTTTCAGTGGTCGCACCAATGAGCACCACCAGACCCGACTCGACAAAGGGCAGCAGCCCGTCTTGCTGGCTCTTGTTGAAGCGATGAATCTCGTCGACAAACAGCAAAGTACGGGCACCGCGGGCCAAGTGGTGCTGGGCCTGCTCCATGGCGGCCCGGATTTCCTTGACGCCTGAAAACACCGCCGACAAGGCAATGAACTCATGGCCGAAGCTGCTGGCCATCAGGCGGGCCAGGGTGGTCTTGCCCACGCCGGGCGGCCCCCAGAGGATCATCGAGTGGGGCTGGCCTGACTCGAAGGCCAACCTCAGGGGCTTGCCTGGTCCGAGCAAATGGCTTTGACCGATGACATCGTCCAGCGATGCGGGGCGCAGGCGTTCGGGCAGCGGGGGCTGGGGCTTGCCCTCGAACAGGTCGCTCATTGCCGGATCACATCGGCACCGGGTGGCGGCGTGAACTGAAACTGGCTGGCCGGAGGGATCTGCTGGACCTCGAAGCGACTGAACTGCATGAGCGAGCGCTGGCCGAGGGCATCAAGGATTTCGAGGCTCGCTAATTCGGGCCCCTGGGGCGCGGCGCGCAGGCCGATGCGCATGGTCTGCAACTGCCCTTCGCGGTTGCGCGGCGTGGCCAGCACCCACTGCAAACCGGCCGAGGCGGGCTGTACGGTCAGCTCGAAATCGGCCTGCAGCCCACGCAGGTCGGTGGCCGAGGCAATGACCGCTGCGGGCGTGCCCTGCAAAGCCTGGCTGAGCTTGCGCACCGTGACCTGATTGAGGTCGGGGTCGTGGAGCCAAAGGTTCTGGCCATCGGCCACCAGGGTCTGCACGAAGGGCTTGACGTAGCTGAAGCGAAACCGGTTGGGTCGCACGAACTCAAAGCTGCCGCTGGAGTTGCGGGTTCGCGCGACCTGCCCCTCGCGGGCCGGCGAGGTCACCGTCTGGGTGAACTGGGCACGACCGTGCTGCACGGTACGCAGGAATTCGCCGAATAGCTGTAAGGCGTCGGTCGGCGCCTGCGCCTGGGCGCTGGCGGCCCACATCATCAGGCCACAGAACAGGCCACTGAGGTGGCGGCGCGTCAGACTCATCGGGCACTCACTCGGCACGCGCGGGCACCAGGATCTCGCGCTGGCCGGCGCCGGACATGCTGCTGACCATGCCCGCGTTTTCCATGTCTTCGAGCAGACGGGCGGCTCGGTTGTAGCCGATCTTCAAATGCCGCTGCACCAAGGAAATGGAGGCCTTGCGGTGCTTGAGCACCACCTCGACCGCCTGGTCGTACATCGGGTCTTTTTCACCGCCGGCCTCGCCACCGCCTTCAAGGCCCCCTTCGCCGTCGACGGTGCCGCCTTCAAGTACACCCTCCACATACTGAGGCTCGCCCTGGCTCTTGAGGTAGGCCACCACCCGGTGTACCTCTTCGTCGCTGACAAAGGCACCATGCACCCGCACCGGAAAGCCAGTGCCGCTGGGCAGGTACAGCATGTCGCCCATGCCCAGCAGGGTTTCGGCCCCCATCTGGTCGAGCACGGTGCGGCTGTCGATCTTGCTGGAGACCTGAAAGGACAACCGGGTCGGGATGTTGGCTTTGATCAGGCCGGTGATCACGTCCACGCTGGGGCGCTGGGTGGCCAAAATCAGGTGGATGCCGGCGGCGCGGGCCTTTTGCGCCAGCCGTGCAATGAGCTCTTCGATCTTCTTGCCCACCACCATCATCAGGTCGGCCAGCTCGTCGATCACCACCACAATAAAGGGCAGGCGCTCCAGCGGCTCGGGCTGATCGGGCGTGAGGCTGAAGGGGTTGTAGATGAACTCGCCCCGGGCCTTGGCCTCGTCGATCTTGGCGTTGTAGCCGGCCAGGTTGCGCACGCCCAGCTTGCTCATGAGCTTGTAGCGCCGCTCCATCTCGGCCACGCACCAGTTCAGGCCATGCGCAGCCTGCTTCATGTCGGTGACCACCGGTGCTAGTAGGTGGGCGATGCCCTCGTAGACGCTCATCTCGAGCATCTTCGGGTCGATCAGCAGCAGGCGAACATCGCGGGCATCGGCCTTGTAGAGCAGGCTCAGGATCATCGCGTTGATGCCCACCGATTTGCCCGAACCGGTGGTGCCGGCCACCAGGCAGTGCGGCATCTTGGCCAGATCGGCCACCACCGCATTGCCGCTGATGTCCTTGCCCAGCCCGATGGTGAGCATGGACTTGGCTTCGTTGTAGGTCTGCGAGCCCAGGATCTCGCTGAGCCGGATCGACTGCCGCTTGGCGTTGGGCAACTCCAGCGCCATGTAGTTTTTGCCGGGAATGGTCTCGATGACGCGGATCGACACCAGACTGAGCGCGCGGGCCAGGTCCTTGGCCAGATTGACCACCTGCGAGCCCTTGACGCCGGTGGCCGGCTCGATCTCGTAGCGGGTGATCACCGGTCCCGGCGCAGCAGCCACCACCCGCACCTCGACGCCGAAATCCTTGAGTTTTTTCTCGATCAGGCGGGAGGTCATCTCCAGCGTCTCGGCCGACACCCCCTCCTGGCGCGAGGTGGCGCCATCGAGCAGGTCCACCTGTGGCAAGTTGGAATCGGGCAACTCATTGAACAGCGGCTTTTGCCGCTCTTTGGCCACCCGCTCGCTCTTGGGAATTTCCACCGGCAGCGGCTCAATCAGCACGGGAATCGGGTGCTGCTCCTCGATTTCGACCCGCTCCTCGATCAGCACCTCTTCGCGCTCGCGCGCGGCAGCCCGACCAAAGGCCAGGTCCTGTGCGAGTTCGCGCTTTTCGCGGCGCGACTCGATGAACTCGTCGATCCAGGCACCCAGGCGCTGCGCGGTGTGGCCCCAGGAAAACGAAAACGCCATGGCCGCACCGACCACGCCAATGACGATCCAAACCAGGGCCGAGCCGGCAAAGCCGAGCCAGCGGATACTGATCGGCCCGAACAGGTAACCGAGCACGCCACCGGCGTGGCCGGGCAAGGCCGCCTCGAATCGGTACATGCGGGTCCACTCCAGCGCGCTGCTGGCCACCAATAAGAGCCCCAGGCCGACCCCCAGGCTCAGTCGGCTGGGCCAGCCCAGAACCGGTGCCGGGGCACCCTGCAACCAGCGCCGCAAACTGCCCAGCCAGGTTTTCACGCCCAGGGCCACCAGCCACCAGACCGACAGACCCAGCAGGAAATAGCTGCCATCGGCCAGCCAGGCACCGAGCCGGCCGCCCCAGTTGCGCGTGTCGGCGGCCTGCCCGCCCGTGGTCGACCACGCGGCATCGAGCGCGGAATAGCTGATCAGGGACAGAATCCAGAACAGCAGGGCCAACAAGCCCAGCATCAGGCTCAGTTCATGCGCAAAACGGTGAAGTCGGGCCGGGACTTCGGGCCGGTCGGCTTGCGCATCGAGCGAATCGATCGAGTAGGTCATGGGTAGGGGCAATAGCTTACCGCAGATGGGCTCGGTTCAGAACGCTGATCCGGCAACCCCGGGCCATGCTTCATACAATAGGCCGGACTTTTCTGGCGCCCCCAACGCGCTACCGGCGCGGGCCAGGGTTCGCGCTCCAACCATTCTCACGACATGAAACACTGCAAGGTCCTGATCCTGGGCTCCGGCCCCGCCGGCTACACCGCCGCTGTCTATGCGGCGCGCGCCAACCTCAACCCGGTACTGGTCACCGGCATTGCCCAGGGGGGGCAGTTGATGACCACCACCGATGTGGACAACTGGCCGGCCGACGCCGATGGCGTGCAGGGCCCCGACCTGATGCAGCGCTTTTTGGCCCATGCCGAACGCTTCAAGACGGAAATCATCTTCGATCACATCAATCGGGTCGATTTCAGCCAGCGGCCCTTCACCCTGACCGGTGACAGCGACACCTACAGCTGCGACAGCCTGATCATCGCCACCGGGGCCTCGGCCAAATACCTGGGGCTGCCCTCCGAAACCGCATTCATGGGCAAGGGGGTCTCGGGCTGCGCCACCTGCGACGGGTTCTTCTACCGCAACCAGACGGTCTGCGTGGTCGGTGGCGGTAACACCGCCGTCGAGGAAGCGCTGTACCTGTCGAACATTGCCAGCAAGGTCTACATGGTGCATCGGCGCGACAAGTTCCGGGCCGAGCCGATCATGGTCGACAAACTCATGGAAAAAGTGGCCGCCGGCAAAATTGAACTGAAGGTCAACCAGACCCTGGACGAGGTGCTCGGCGACGCCTCGGGCGTGACCGGCGTGCGGCTGCGCAGCACCGACGGCCAGCGCACCGAAGACCTGGCGCTGACCGGCTGCTTCATTGCCATCGGTCATCAGCCCAACACCGACATCTTCAAGGGCCAGCTCGAGATGAAGGACGGCTACATCGTCACCCGCAGCGGTTTGCAGGGCATGGCCACCATGACCAGCGTACCGGGCGTTTTTGCCGCCGGCGATGTGCAGGACCACGTCTATCGGCAGGCCATCACCAGCGCTGGCACCGGCTGCATGGCCGCATTGGATGCCCAGCGCTATCTGGAGCAGCAGGGCGGCTGAGCCTGCCAGCCGCCCCCCTGAGGACCCACACCGGCCTTGTCATGACTGAACTTTTTGCGCCCTCTGACCTGCACCTGCCGGTGCGATCGGCGGCTGGCTCGTTCACCCTGGTGGGCGCGAACCCCGCCGCCCCCCACAAGCCTGGCTCCTGCCCGAACTGAGATGGCCGCCGCCCTGAGCATGACCGGTTATGCCACGATGCAGGGCAGCATCGATGGCTCGGCAGGCGTGGCCAGCGCCTCGGGCACCCTGGGGCTAGAGATCCGGTCGGTCAATGGCCGCTTTCTGGATCTGGCGCTGCGCCTGCCCGACGAATTGCGTCAGGCCGAGCCGGCCCTGCGCGAGCTGATCAATGCCCATCTCAAGCGAGGCAAGGTGGAGCTGCGCGTCAGCCTGGACGCCAGCGCCCATGGCGCGCTGCGGCCCCCTTCGGGCCCGATGCTGCGCCAACTGTCGCAGCTGCAGCAAGAGGTGCTGGCCCACCTGCCCCAGGCCAGCCCCCTGAGCGTGGCCGAGGTTTTGCGCCTGAGTAGCCAACCCGAGCACCCGGCGGCCG
>JAXITB010000202.1:0-5568 GCA_034680305.1 Polaromonas sp.
GTGGTGGTCGCGCAACTTGAGGTAGTGCACCGCCTTGCCCGCCCGGCTTTCCGGAGCAAGATCGGAGGCCTGCACCTGCGGCCCCAGGCTCAAGGTGATGCCCCCGGTCGAGACTTCAAAGTAGGCCATCGGGCTGCCGTGCAGGATGTGGCTGCGCAGATGGGCCTGGCCGCGCCGCATCTCCACCGTGATGTTCCAGTCGCCGGCGTTTTGCAGTCGGGCGTCTTCTGGTTCAAAGGCGCTGGCCGCCACCGTGATGTCGGCCGCGTGGGGGTAGACCACCGCATTGGTGCCGGTGCTGCCTTGGGCCCAGTTCTTGAGCAGCGAGATTGGGCCGGTACGCGCCTGCGGCAGGCCCATCTCCATGCCCTGCGGCGTGGCCTTGAAGGTCAGGGGGTGGGCATGCAGCACGTCCGACCACTGACCGTACATCAGCGAGGAATACCAGGTGTTGGTGGCCACCGCCCGCTTGAGCATCTCGCCACTGCGGTAGGGGGCTGGCTTGGGGCGCACCGGCTCTGAGGGTTTGGGCGCCAGCCAAATGCCCCCTGCGCCGACGGGGGCCAATTGCGGTGGGGATTGTGGCTGTGCCAGCGCTGTAGCGGCTTGCAAGCCGCCAGCGGCAAACATCAAGAGGGTCAGGGCGCGACGGGTTCGGCCAGGCAGTCGCCCGATCAGAAGGTCCACGTCATGCCCGCCGTGGCACTGGTGGCTCTGCGCACGTAGAGCGGATTGGCCCCCAGGAAGTTGTTGTTGGGCATGCTCACCGGAGCCGGCCCGATCTTGTCGAAGATAGAGTGGCCGATGCCCGCAGTGACAGTCAAGCCCTTGCTCACTTCAGGCACCTTGCGCGCAACGCCCAGATTGAAGTGGATGGCCGAGTTGCTCTGGCCCCATTCCACCGGGTTCTTAGACGAGGCCCGGCCAAAGTACACGCCGCTGAGTGTGTAGGTGTAGGGGCCACGGTAGTGGCTCCACCCCAGCATGGCGTCGAAAGTGCTGGCTTTGTAGCCGAGGTAGGAGTCGGCGGCCGAGCCATAGTTAAAGCCCGTGTCCAAGCCAAAAATGCACTCCCGGCGCGTGTGGCTGTAGTTGCATGAGGCGGCCGATCCGGACCATTGACTGCGACGCACTCCCCAGGTGTACATGTTCTGGGGGTTGGCCCAGTGATTGCCTTGCAAGATCACCACGCTTTGGCTTGGTGTGCTCGCGTTGCGGGGCGTCGTCGATGAGGACGGCAGCGTGTCTGGATCGCCGATCCAGCCGATCAGCGCTGACTTGCCGAAGGCAGTCTGCTTGGCGCCTTTGGCTGATTGCACCGTCAACTCGATCAGATTCTTGCTGTTGGAAAACTGCAAGAAAAGCTCAGTCGCTCTCGGTTTGGTGGGGCTGGGCGAGAAGGCCAGACCCGGATCGGTCGGGCGCTCCACCATGAACGTGTTAATTTTGTCGGTGGCCAGGGTGAGCTCGCCGGTCAGCTTGCCCGAGCCGTCTTCGAACATGGGTGAGGTCAGCCGCAAGGCGCTGGGGAAAATGCCGAATCCGGCGCCCGAATCGGCCCAGGTGCCCGACTGGCCGACTGGGAAGCTGAAGGCGTCGGATCGCGACCAGGAGCGCGACAGTTGTGTCCCGTACTTGATCGAACCCAGGTCGGGTCGCCCAATACCGATGAATTTTTCGGTGTAGTCCCGCTTCAAGGGGCTGCCGTTCGATTCGAGGTAATCGACATCGGGTGTGCTGAAGAATCTCAGAGCATCGGACGAGCGCCAGCGGTAGGTCAGGCGCGCCTCCATGCTGACTGCGCCGGCTGTCTCTTTGTTCCACCCCAGGGATAACTGCTGCATGCTCAATTGAGCATCTCGGCTGGCTCGTCGGGTCTGACTTTCAGCCGGCTTGGACAGCGCGTTCCGGGCATCAAACACGTAGGTCGACAGGTCGTCAGGCACCACGCGCGCGCCAGACGCGCTGCGTGTCCACTCGTGCTTGGTGAACCCGGTGATGTCGAATTTGCTGCCGTCAGGGGCGTCAAAGGTGGCCGCAAGGAGGGTGGCCGGCGCCGACAAGAGCAGGGCCAGGACGGGGTGTTGAGATGGGTTCATGGGGGTCATCGCCGGTTGGAGAGGAATACTTTGGGAGGGAGTGCCAATTTATGAAAGCCCTTTCATGCCAGAGTTTCCTATGAGTCCTTGCCGCCGTCAATTGCCCATAGCCCAGCAGACCCTAGAGAAAACCCTCGTTCCCAGCGGTCGGGCGCAGATCCCGGCGGTTAGAGTGTTTCAGAGGGCTTTCATCCTCATTTTGGGTTGGAAAGAGGCGTATCAGCATTCCCTGCGATCACCGACATCGCATGTGCATTGACCCACGGGATTGCTCTGGTTTTTACGGGAAAACGCTAATGGAAGGATAGATTTTTCCCACTTATCGTCCAGTTGTTGAAAACGCTTTCATATGCTCCTTGCGCTGTTCAAGCCGGTGATTGAACAGCGCAAGTGTGCAAGCCCCATCTATCGCAAGGACGACCATGGCTCAGAACAAAACGCGCGAACTGGATACTTTGACCCCGCACAACGAGGCCGCGCTGGCCGCTGCCCCTCAGTTGACGGTAACCCATGCTTTGGCAAATGGGGGGTCGCAAAAGGCAGTGCCGCAAGCGCAGGCGGCGCTCAAGGGCAAGGTTGACGGCGTGCGGGGCAAGCGCAAACCGGGCGGTTTGCCCGATCTGGCCGCGCAGGCAGACGGGGTGGTGCAAGCCGATCTGGCGCCGCAGGGCGAGGCCCTGGTCCAAGAGGCCTTCGCGGGCGAGGGGTGGCAGCTCGCGCAGGCCGGCGGCGCCGAAGGCGCGCCGTCTGGTTATTTCAGCGATGCAGGTGGCGGGCGGGATGAGACAGTGCAACTGGCACAGCTCGAACTGCCCTCACTGCCGCAAGGCGGAGCCGGCGCGCCGTCTGCCGGCACTGCAGCCGGCGGTGTTGCGGCAGGATCTTCGCTGGGCGGCATGGCGGGTATCTTTGGTGCCGCCGCTGGTTTTGGGTTGGCCGCTGGCGGTGGCGGCGGCAGCCAATCTGCCGGTAGCCGCACGTCAATCGCAGCCCCTGCGCCCACCGAGTCGGTGTCGGGTAGGCTGGTCAACGGCTACATCAAAAACGCATTGGTCTTTCAAGACGACAACGGTGACGGCGTTCTGACCAATGACAAGGATGGGGTCGATGAGCCCGGTGAGGAGCCCTACACCCATACTGATGCGAACGGCAACTTCAAGCTCGAAGGGGCCAGTGCCGACGGCGGGCCTCTGATTGCACAACCTGACCCTGAGCGGGGTACGGAAGACACCTCCACAGGGCTGGCGGTCACCAACGTGTTCAAGGCGCCGGCCAAGGCGACCGTCATCTCGCCCCTGTCGACGCTGCTCGAGGCTGGCGCAGCCTCCGGTTTGACAGAGCAGCAACTCAAAACCGCTTTTGGCATTGATCCGGCCACGCCGCTGCTCGACTTCAACCCGGTGGCGCAGGCTCGCTCCAGCGACGCGGCTGAAGCAGCCATCGCCCGCAAATTCAAGGCCGTCAACGTGATGGTCTCCAACCTGATGGATGTGGGCAATAGCCTCATCGGTGGCGCCAAGGGCGATTCGGCGACCGACTTTTCCAAGGCGGTCGTCAGTAGCTTGGTCAATACCGTCAAGAACTCGTCTGCCCCCCTTGATATGGACAACGGATTGGTGGTTGAGTCGATTCTGACCAAGGCCGCTGAGGCTGCATCGGTCAGCCCGACGGCGCTGTCGGCAGTCATCACCGGTGCGGCCACCCAGTTGTCGCAAGCCAATGGTTCTTTGCTCACGGCCGCCCAGGCCAGCTACACCGACCCAGACGACGCTCTGGTCGCCATGGCGAAAATCGAGAAGGTGGTGCAGGCAGATGTCTCCAGTGCCGTGCAGTCTGCCGCCGCCAGTCCGAGCAATACCGCTGCGGTGAATGCCCTGACCGGGCTTAACTTGACACAAAAGGTCGATCAGGTCTCTGTGCCTGCGCCACTCATTTTTGAGACGCTGGGGTTCGAGACCGCTGAAAAAGTAGTTGCTGCGTCTATCAATGGCGCTGGCGCGGTTGCGCAATTGATGGACGGGAACACGGTGATCAAGGTCACCAAGCCCGCCGGCGCAGCCGACCTCTATAACGCCTCTGGGGTGGGCATATCAACTGGGACCCATTCGGTCGACTCCAAAGTGTTGGCGACGGTCGCTCCGCTGGACCTGATTAGCGGCAACAAGCTGGGCATGTGGGTGCATTCTGCGCGAGCCGGCACCACCGTGACCCTGGAGGTCGGCGACTCTGACCGTGGCGGCTGGCCCAAGGACGGGAACTTTGTGGCGGCACGAGCTGTCACCACCAAAGCGGGATGGGAATACTTGGGCTTTGACTTTTCCAAACCCATCGAACGGTACGTTGAAGAGGGCAATCCCAATGGTGCGGTCCCAAAAGCGACCAAGATCCAGAGCGGCGTCACCTATGACATGCTCAATGTCTTCTTTGATCTCGGCCAATCCAAGACCGCAGATCAGACTTACTACTTTGACAAGCTGGGGTACTTCACCTCGACTCCGGGTGCGGCACCGGCGGACATTGCCATTGAGTTGGCGCCGGCAATTCCAAGCGGCTACACCCTGGCTTGGCGCGATGAATTTGGCGGTGACTTGGCCAGCGTGGCCAATGCGCCCAAGTCGGCCGTTGATTCGGCCAAATGGGGCAAAGACCTTGGTGCAGGCGGTTGGGGCAATGGCGAGTCGCAGACCTATACCGACTCGATCAATAACGCTTATACCCAAAACGGGGCCCTCTACATTGCCGCCGACAAAACCGGCAGCAGCATCACATCGGCCCGTTTGAAGTCGGTGCCCGATGTCGGGCCAAACGCCTACGTCGAGGTGAGGGCCAAGGTCCCTGTGGGACAAGGCGCCTGGCCTGCTGCCTGGTTATTGGGTCAGGGCCAGTGGCCCGACACCGGCGAGATCGACATCATGGAATGGTCGTCGGCCTATTTCAATCCCAGCCAGACGCAGTCTGCGCTGCACTTCAAGGGTGAGGGCAATCCTAAGGACAACAAGGCCGCCTGGACCTCCGGCGACACCCAGAAAAAAGGCATCACCACCCTGGGCACTCCGGTCACCGAATTCCACACCTACCAGGTCTGGTGGACCCAGGATTACATCCGCTTTGGCGTGGATGCCAACAGCGACAACGCCTACTACACCTACAACAAGCCCGCCAACGCCACATCGGCCAACTGGCCTTTCACCGGCCCGATGGATTTGATCTTGAACCTGGCTATTGGTGGGTCTCTGGGAGGTACCTTAGAGGGCCTCGGTGATTTTGACTATGAGATGGTGGTGGACTATGTGAGGGTGTATCAGGGGGCCGCTCCAGGCCCTAGTAGCTACTCGGCGCCGGCCAATCTGAAGGACTCGTTCAACAGCGCTGCCGGGATCATTGACTTTGGTGGTTCGGCCACCTCGCTGGTGAGCACCGATGCGCCAGCCGACTCGTCTGGCTCGGTGATCAAGGCGATCAAGACGCA
>JAXITB010000203.1:0-5539 GCA_034680305.1 Polaromonas sp.
GTTGACCGTCGGCGGATAGTTGCGCACAAATTCAAACTCGCACTGGGCGCCAAAGGCTGCGGCGGTGTGCTGAGCGATCTCCCGCATGCGCTTTTCGACCAGGTCAAGTACCGGGGTGGTGAAGGTGCGCACCGTGCCCTGAATCTCGCAGAGGTCCGGAATGGCGTTGGTGGCCTCACCGGTGTGGATCATGGTCACCGAAATCACCGCAGTGTCAATGGGCTTCTTGTTGCGCGTGACGATGGTTTGAAAGGCCTGAACCATCTGGCACGCCACGGGCACCGGGTCGATTCCGGTGTGCGGCAATGCCGCATGGCCGCCCTTGCCTCGGATGATGATCTTGAACTCATTGCTGGAGGCCATGACCGGTCCGGCGCTGATCGCAAAGCTGCCGGCGGCCATGCCCGGCCAGTTGTGCATGCCAAAAACCGCCTCCATCGCAAAGCGATCGAACAGACCGTCCTTGATCATCTCGCGGGCGCCCCCCCCGCCCTCCTCGGCGGGCTGGAAGATCGCATAAACGGTGCCCTCAAAGTCGCGCTGGGCCGCCAGGTGCTGGGCCGCGGCCAAGAGCATGGCAGTGTGACCGTCGTGGCCACAGGCGTGCATCTTGCCCGCATGCTGACTGGCGTGGGCGAAGGTGTTGAACTCCTGCATGGGCAGCGCGTCCATGTCAGCCCGCAGCCCGACGGCGCGCCCATTGGCGCCGCCGTCGCGCCCGTGGATGATGCCCACCACGCCGGTGGTGCCCATGCCGCGGTGCAACTCGATGCCCCAGCGTTCGAGCTGGCTGGCCACCAGGTCGGCGGTTTGCACCTCCTGAAAGCACAGCTCGGGGTGGGCGTGGATCTGGCGCCGCAGCGCAGCGATGGACGGGGCTTGGCCCACGATGGAATCGATCAGTTTCATGGTGGCAATCCGGTTGGTCAACCCAAAGGCAACAGGTGATAAATGTAGCGTGTGGCCGAGCGGGGTTTTCCCTGAAGGACACCTTGCCCCCGGCTGTCTGCAGGGCATGGTTCGAGCGGGCACAATCAGTGCATGAGACTTCTTCACACCATGCTGCGCGTGGGGCACCTGCAGCGCTCCATCGATTTTTACACCCAGGTGCTGGGCATGACGCTGCTGCGCACCACGGAAAACCCGGCTTTTAAGTACAGCCTGGCCTTCCTCGGCTACGGCTCCAACCCGGAGCATGCAGAAATCGAGCTGACCTACAACTGGGGCGTCGAGCAGTACGAGATGGGCACCGCCTTCGGGCATATCGCCCTGGGCATGCCCGACGTTTATGCAGCCTGCGAAAAGATCCGTGCCGCCGGCGGCAACATCACCCGCGAACCCGGTCCGGTCAAGGGCGGCACCACGGTCATTGCCTTCGTCACCGACCCCGACGGTTACAAGATCGAACTGATCCAGCGGGCCTGAAAGCCGCGCAACTGGCGCTACAGTTGCGCCATGTCCGGCTCACCCGTCCTGACGCCCCTGCGCGATGTGCAGGCCATGTTGCAGACCACCCGCCAGCAGTGGGGCGGGCGCACTGACCTCTGGGTTTTCGGCTATGCCTCGCTGATCTGGCGGCCGGAGTTCGAATTTGCCGAGCAGCGCTGGGCCAAGGTCCACGGTTACCACCGGGCCCTGAAGATGTGGAGCCGGGTCAACCGTGGCACACCCGACTGTCCCGGGCTGGTCTTTGCCCTGCTCCATGGTGGCAGCTGCCGTGGGGTGGCCTACCGCATCGAGCGAAAGCGGGCCGACGAGGCACTGGAGCGCCTTTGGCACCGCGAGATGCCCAACGGGGTCTATGACCCGCGCTGGCTGCCCTGCAGCACCGAGCGAGGGACGGTGCAAGCCCTGGCCTTCACGCTGTCGCGCCGCAGCCCCAATTACACCGGCCAGCTGCGGGCCGAGCAGCTGCGCCACATCTTTGCGCACGCCAAAGGGCGCTACGGCACCACGCTGGACTACGCCCGCCTGACCCATCAGTGCCTGCGCGAGGCCGGCATCCACGACGAATTGCTCACCCGCATGCTGGACCACGCCTGAGGCGCCCAGCGCTAGCGTCAAATCCCACTGGCTGCGCCGGTCGCCGCTGCCTACCTATACTGGCGCCAATCAGCCGCTTGACCGCTTGATGCCCCTGCCGCTGCCTTGCCGTGAACCCGCCGCCCTCCCCCGACGCTCTGAGCCCCTTGGCCCAATCCGCCCGGCAAGCCCAGGGCAGCGCCCGTCCCTCACCATTTCCAGACTGAATTCATGGCCGATCCACTTTCATCGATTGCCGATCTGCGCAAGAGCTACGAGCGTGCCGAACTCGACGAGCAAGCCTCCCAACCCGATCCACTGCACCAATTTCAGCAATGGCTGCAGGAAGCCATCGATGCGAAAGTGCCCGAGCCCAATGCGATGACCCTGGCCACGGTCGATGCGCAATTGCGGCCTTCGACACGGGTGGTGCTGATCAAGGGCCTCGATGAGCGCGGCATCGTCTGGTACACCAACTACGACAGCCGCAAGGGCCAGGCGCTGGCCGGCAACCCATTTGCGGCATTGCAGTTTCACTGGGTCGAGCTCGAACGGGTGGTGCGCATCGAGGGGCGGGTGACGAAGGTGTCGGACGAGCAAAGCGACGCCTACTACGCCAGCCGGCCGCTCGATTCACGCATCGGCGCCTGGGCCAGCCCGCAAAGTCAGGTCATCGGCAGTCGCGCCACGCTGGTGGCCAACGCGGCCAAATACAGCGCCCGCTTTATGCTCAACCCGCCGCGCCCGCCGCACTGGGGTGGCTACCGTCTGGAGCCCGATCGCTGGGAATTCTGGCAGGGCCGCAAGAGTCGGTTACATGACCGCCTGCGGTATCGGCTGGAAGGCGGGGGGTGGCTGCGCGAGCGTCTGGCGCCTTGAGTCGGCGCTTGAGCGCTTGATTTCTCAGGTCAGGCCGCTTGTGCAGGATCATCCATCCGGCACAGCACCTGTGAGGCCAGGTCGGGCGCGGCGGCGGCCGCAGCCCACTGCGGTGCGATCTCGGCCAGGGGACGCAGCACGAAAGCACGCTGGCCCATGCGTGGATGCGGCACGCATAAAGAGGCCGATTCAATTCGGCCTTCGCCGTACAGCAGCAGATCCAGATCGAGCGTGCGGGGTGCGTTGCGGTAAGGCCGCTGGCGACCGGCGGCCTGCTCCAGTTGCTGCAAGGCTGCCAGCAAGTGGGGGGCGCTCAGGCCGGTGCTCAGGCAGGCGACGGCATTGACGAATGGCGGCGCACCGGGTTCACAGTCAATCGCTTGGCTCTGGTACAGCCCCGAGCGGGCCAAGACCTGGGTGAGCGGCAGCTCGGCCAGCGCGGCGAACGCCCAGTTCAGGGTGGCCACTGCGTCGCCCAGGTTGGCGCCCAGGCCCACAAAGGCCTGCACCGGGCTCCGCAGGTCCAATGCGCCGGCGCGCGGCTCAGCCTGGCCCATCGGTGCGGGGGGGCGCCGAAGCGTCGCCGCCTTCATCGCCGCCCGAGCCACCGCTGCGCGTGCGGCGCCGGCGTCGGCGCTTGCGTGGCGCCGCCTCATCGCCCCCTTCAGGGGCCGTCAGATCGGGCTGGTCTGGCCCCAAACCGGAGTCCTGAGGGGCAGCCTGGGCGTCGGTGCGGGTGTCGGCCTCGGCCTTGCCGCGGCCACGCACCCGGGCGGCGCGCGGCTGGGCCTGCTGGCGCACCGCCTGCATCATGTCGCCGCGCTCGTCCTCGGTAGCCAAGGAAAAGCGCTCCCACCAGGCGGCCAGTTCAGCATCGACCTCGCCGACCTGAGCGCGCAGACGCAAAAAGTCCAGGCCGGCCCTGAATCGAGGCTGCTCGATCAGGGTGTAAGGACCACTGCCCACCCGCTTTTCAAAGCGCGGTTGCATGGTCCAGATTTCACGCATGTCGATGCCCAGCTTGCCACGGCCCGACACATCGCCAATGCGGGCATCGAAGGCGGCATCGATGGCCTCATGCAGGGCAGGCATCGGGTGCATGCCCTGGGTGCGGCGGCGGTCCCAGCCGGCCTTGACGTCAGACCACAGAACCGCGGCCAACAAAAAGCTGGGCGCCACCGGCTTGTCCTCTTGCACGCGCCGATCGGTGTCTTGCAGGGCCAAGCGCAAAAAAGGATCGTCCGCACCAGCGACGATCACATCGAGCAGGGGGTAAATGCCGCGATCCAAACCGAGGGCCCTGGGCTGTGCAATGCTGGCCAGGGCGTGACCGGTTTGCAGCAGCTTGAGCATTTCATCGAACAGCCGTGACTGCGGCACATCGGCCAGCAAGCTCATCATCTCCTTGAGTGGCCGGCCGGTCTTGTCTTCGAGCTTGAAGCCCAGCGCCGAAAGCTTGGCGGCAAAACGCACTGCGCGGATGATGCGCACCGGGTCTTCCCGGTAGCGCGCCACCGGGTCGCCGATCATGCGCAGCACCCGCTTCTTGGCATCGCGTATGCCCTGGTGGTAGTCGACCACGATCTGAGTTTCAGGGTCGTAGTACATCGCGTTGATGCTGAAGTCGCGCCGCGCCGCGTCGTGGTCCATGCTGCCCCAGACGTTATCGCGCAGCACCCGCCCGGAGGCATCGACCGCGTGCTTCATGCCCGCCAGTTCGCTCTTGCTGGTGCGCTCATTGCCACCGACCTGCTGAGCCTGGCTGCTGTCCAGGTGGGCGCGAAAGGTGGACACCTCGATGACCTCATGCTCACGTCCGCGTCCGTAGACCACATGGACGATGCGAAAACGCCGCCCAATGATGAAGGCCCGCCGAAACAGCGACTTGACCTGCTCGGGCGTGGCGTTGGTGGCCACGTCAAAGTCCTTGGGCCGCAGACCGAGAAGCAGGTCGCGCACCGCGCCGCCAACGATGTAGGCCTCATAGCCGGCTGCTTTGAGGGTGTGCACCACATCGGCGGCGCGCTGATCGACCAGGCTGGGGTCAATGCCGTGGTCTTGCGGCCCGACATCCTGGCGCTTGCCATACGGCGATTTACTGCTGCGCGAAGCGCTCGACTTACCCAGCAGCTTGTTGATGAGGTTTTTAATCATGAAAAAGGTCGAGGATGGGCCAGCCGCGTTCGCGCGCCAGCAAACGCAGCTTGTCATCGGGGTTGGTGGCCACCGGGTGGCTCACTTTCTCGAGCAGCGGCAGGTCATTGAGGGAGTCGGAGTAGAAAGTGGCCTCCACATCGGCCCAGGCGAGCGAACGCTGGGCCAGCCATTCGTTCATGCGCTGCACCTTACCCTCGCGGGCCGAGGGCGTGCCGACAATCTCGCCGGTCACCTGGCCCTGGGCATCGCGCTCGAGTTGCACCGCAATGAGCTCGGAGACGCCAAACACCTGGGCGATCGGGCCAGTGACGAAGTCATTGGTGGCGGTCACGATCAGCAGCTGCGCACCCGCCTGCCGGTGGCGCTCAACCAGGTCGAGCGCCTGCGGCCGAACGGCCGGGCGGATGACCTCGTCCATAAAGCGCAGATGCGCCTGCGCAGCCGCCTGTGGCCCCTGCTCGCGCAGGGCCTGGGTGGCAAA
>JAXITB010000204.1:0-5501 GCA_034680305.1 Polaromonas sp.
CGCAAGAGGCCCAGAAAAGAGCCGCAGAGGCAGAGGCGCGCAGGAAGGCCCTGATGCAAGCGCAAATCAAAAAGCCTGCAGTGCAACAAACGCCTGCAGAGATGGCCGTGCGTACCGAAGCCATCCAACAAAAGCTGGTCGAAGCAACGCCTGAAGTCAAGGCAGCCCGCGAAAGAGAAGCTCAAATTCTGGCAGGCCAAGTCGCCGCCGCTCGGGCCGCTGCAGAAGCCCAAGCCAAAGCCGCCGCTGCCGAAGCAAACGCCGCCAAGCTCATGAGCGCTGCGGCTGCCGCCAATAAGCCCAACCCCGCTCTCGGCGCCAACTTCACACCGCAAAACGTCACTCCCTTGCTCCAGGGTCTAGACAGCCTGACCAAGGGCTTGGCCGCCATCAAAACTCCGGCCGACCTGCCCCCCCCCAGGATGGCTGCGCTTAACGCGGAGTTGGCAAGGCTGATCAGCTACATGGACAAGGTTGACGGCGCAATCGAAGGCGTGAAGCTAGCCGGCGTGGAGACGCCAGCGAACAAGGAGGCCATGAACATTTATATGCGCATGCCAGAGTTCGCCAAAAACCTGGATGCCGAGATGACGCGCGTAGAGAAGCTCGTCCCGCAGACTAAGGCCATGTTCGACAAGTTCCGTCAATGATCTAGCGACCCGTTTTATCTAAACACACCATACATCATGAAAAAAAGCAATCATTTAACAAAAACCGTGCTCTCCAGCATGCTCATGCTGAGCTCACTGATGGTCACTTCTGAAGCCTTGGCCGGCTGCAGGTGGTACGACGCGGGATGCAAGGCCAGGGAGGCTGCCCAAAGAGCCCGAGAAGCAGCCGACCGAGTCAGACAAGAGGCCGAGCGCGCCAAGCAACAAGCCGAAGCCCAAGCGGCCGAAGCCAAGCGCATTGCAGACCAAGCTGCAGCTTTGGCCGCTCAGCAAGCTGCCGCGGCCCAAGCCGCTGCAGAGGCCGCCGCCAGGGCCGCTTTGGAAGTGGCACGCCAGCGCGCGCCCATGCAGCCCAATGAAGCCGCTAACTTTGCCAACGCCAGGCTCAACGAAGCACGCAGCGGCGCTGTGTCTTCCATGATGGCCGCGTCCTCGGGCATCACGCGCGTGGCCAACGACGTCAATGCGGGCTTCCGCACAGCGGGCGACGCCTTGGATAACGAGCTCAAAAGGCTCAACGTGCGAATCCCCGATGTGGCTGGTTTCGTGCAAGAAGCCACCAAGCCTGCGGTCAACCAGGTCAAAAGCTTTGACGCCTTTCGCCGCACGATGGATGCCAACTTTGCCAAACTTGACAGCAACGACATGGGCGCGATCTGGAGCATCATGCGCACGGTCATGGAGCAAAAGCGCCCCAGCAACGAGCAAATTGCTGACTTCCAGGCCACCATGCGGGACCTCTTTGGCGACGTCTCCAACGGCTGCGCCGTCTGCCCCATTCCAGGTCGCTCAGGCGTAGGCATTTCCGTGACCGTGTCTACTCCTACGGCCTCGGGCACCACTGGACTTCCAATACCACTGGGTGGATCGGTAACCTTCCGACTCGTGCAAAGCACTTACCTGGTCAACGGCAGGCCTGTGTTTGTAGCGGACTACGGCGTCAATGCCGAAGCCACCACGTCCGTCCGTACGGTGCCTGAAATTAGCTTGGGCGTGACCTGGATCAATGGTGAACTGGCTTCCAACGTACTGCCTTTGCCCTCGCTGGGTGTGGCCGTGAATGCCGGGGGCGCTCAAACGCCTTATGGCACCTTCTCTGGTGGCGGCCAAGTCGGTTTGACCATGCCTGAAAGCGTGTACATGTTCTTGGACAAGGGCGAGCGCAACAAATTGCTGAACGCACTCAGAAACCCATCCCAAGGTCCTGGCTATGTGATCGATCGAGCCAACCAGGCCATCCGTGAGATGGAAACAATGGTCAGGAATCCTGGCTATGAAGCTGGTATCAGTATCGGCATGCCTGGCAGCGTCTCGAAGATCATGCCCGATGGCGCCCTGGTCATGAGCGTGGCTGGAGTGATTGCCACGTTCTAATGTTCGCAGCCATGGCGCTGCTGGATGAGGCTCAAAAGGCCTTGTTCATGCATTGAGCGCCAGTTCAGTCAAAAAGGGTGGATGCCATGCGGCACCCACCCTTTTTTACACTCAGCACGCCAGGTTCAATGACTGCCGCAAAAGGCAGCTCAGTAGCTGCTGCGCGGAGGACGAGCTTCCATCGGGCGTGCAATGTTCACAGTGAGATCGCGGCCGCCCATGTTTTGTCCGTGCATACCGCGGATGGCCGCCTCGGCCTCCTGGCTGCTGGACATCTCGACAAAGCCAAAGCCTTTGGAGCGGCCGGTATCTCGCTCCATCATGACTTTGGCCGATTGAACGCGGCCATAAGACGAGAACTGTTGCTGCAGATCATCGTCGCGAACCGAATAAGACAGGTTGCCGACATAAAGTTTGTTGCTCATTTTGAGCCTTTCAGAAAAAGCGCCCGGCGAAGTTTGGGCGCGGGTTAAAAAAAGTGTGTTCGGGGGAAGTCAGCGCTTGCGCTTGAACGCAGGCACACCGGCAGCGCGGGGCTGACGGTTTTCGATGTGACGAAAGGTGATGCGTCCTTTGGTCAAGTCATAGGGCGACATTTCCAGCGTGACGTTGTCGCCGGCCAGAATGCGAATTCTGTGCTTGCGCATCTTGCCGGCGGTGTAAGCGATCAGCTGGTGACCATTTTCAAGCGTCACCCGATAACGCGTGTCAGGCAGCATCTCATCGACCTTGCCCTGCATCTCAATCAGCTCCTCCTTGGCCATGGGGTCTCCTTGAAGGTCATGCCAATGAGGCCGGGTTGAGCAGCCAGTAACGGCCTTGTGCGGCCGCATACATCAACGCACTGTCCTGCGTTTTGAATTCGGGCTTGAAGGTGTAGACACGGTCATGTGTCTGGCTGCCTTTTCCCCTGCGGATGGAAAGAAGCGCTCTGTGATGCCCTGTGCCGTCTGAACGACTCAGTGGGGTGATGCGAAATTCGCCGAGGGCAAACGTGGTATTCGATGACATTAAAAACAATGGTGATTGGACGCAGGTGGTCCGGATTCATGCGCTCGCGCGAAGCGACGGCGCATGGGCAGTGGCGACCGAATCAAGGTCGCGAGAGTGAAGCTTGCCTAGGGGGAGAAGTCAGAACACCGACGAGACCCACAGTCATGGGGGGTGCGGTGGAGGTGTGCGGTTTTGGGGTACCGCTGCCCAGATCGAACCTTGCTGCAACACGGGAAAGCAAAAATTGCTGCAGCGCGTCAAATGTACGTGCTTTCTGGGTTCTGCACAACCGGTTTGCTCAATATTTCTGAAAAGACCTATGCAGGTCACCTCGCTCACACTCGTCGGGGGCATCGGCGTCAAGCTGACCCATGCCCGCGCCCGGGGCGCTCACCGCAAGCGTGAGCCCCTTTGCACATCGGGCTTACGGCTTAAGTGAACCGCGAACCTCGTCGGCTGGCAGGTCCAACCGGTAGCCCACTGCGTAAACGCTCACAATGCAATCCGCGCCAGCCAGCGTAGCCTGTAACTTGCGGCGCAGATTTTTCACATGGCTGTCGACGGCACGGTCGCTGACATCGCGGAAGTCGGTGTGGATCTCGTCGAGCAACTGTGCGCGCGAGAACACGCGACCTGGCGGGTTAAGCAGCGTACGCAGCAGTCGCCATTCGATCGGTGTGAGCGGCAACAGTTGCTCGCGCCACCAGGCGCGCTGCCCGGCGTCGTCCATGGCAAAGCCGCCCACCGCCGCCCGAACCATGGGCGTGCCGCCAGCTAGCCGGCCCTGGGAGCGTCGAATCAGCGCCCCCACCCGGGCGACCACTTCGCGCGGACTGTAGGGCTTGCACAGGTAATCATCGGCACCGATCTCCAGGCCCACGATGCGGTCAATCTCGTCGGCCCGCGCGGTCAGCATCAGGATGGGCACGGATGAACTGCGGCGTATCTGGCGGCACACCTCCATGCCATCGAGACCCGGCAAGTTCAGGTCCAGTAGCACCACCGACGGCGATTCAGCAGAAAAAGCCAAGAGCGCTGCGGGGCCGTCCACAGCCACACGGGGTCCATAGCCCGCAGCGCGCAGATAGTCGCAAAGAACCGCCGCCAGCTTGGGCTCGTCTTCGACCACCAATATCTGACGACGGTCCGTCATGCCGAACGCTCCGGTTGCAGCGGCAGCGTGACCACCACGCGCAGGCCGCCCAAAGGTGACGCGCTGGCCTCGATGCGACCGCCGTGGCTCCGGGCGATGGCGTGGCAGATGGCCAGCCCCAGGCCGCTGCCTCCTGAACGCCTGCTGCGTGAGGCGTCCGAACGGTAAAGCGGCTCAAACAGGCGCGAATGATCGCGGGCCGGTACGCCCGGTGCACTGTCGTCGATGCACAGCACCGCCTCTCCGGGGTCGCCAGCTCGCACCTGCATCACGATACGGCCCGGTGCGTCGGTGTAGCGCAGGCTATTCTCAAAAAGGTTAGAAAGAAGCTGGCCGATGCGTAGAACATCCCAATGAGCCAAGGACGGCGCGCCAGCATCGTCAAAGTCCAGCTTCAGACCGACTGCCTGTGCGCGTGATTGCACACGGGCCATGGCCTCACGCGCCATTGTGGCGGGCTGCATCGGCGCGAAGCTGCATGGCAGGGCACGCAGGTCCGACAACGCCAGCTGATGGAAGTCCTCCACCAGGCAGGTCACCCGAGCCACCTCTTCTTGGAGCGACACCATGGCCAATGGGGTGCACGGCCGCACGCCATCGACCAAGGCTTCCACCTCGCTGCGCAGCACGGCCAATGGCGTGCGCATTTCATGGGAGAGCTCGGCCAACCAGCGCCGACGGCTGGCTTCGAGCTGTTGCAGGGATTCGGCCATCGCATTGATGTCGCGCGACAAATCGGCCAGCTCATCATTGCCATGCGGTACCAGTCGTACATCGAAGGCGCCCTCTGCCACCTGGCGAGCCGCATGCTGCACGGCACGAACCGGACGCAACCAACGCCGGCCAGCCCACACAGCGCCCGATACCGCCAGCAGCGCCAGCGTGAGTGCGGCCAACACGATGCCCAGATATTGACGCGCCAGGAAGGCCGCGTCGACATCGGCCGACGCAAAGGGCGCACGAGCCAACTGCACCCGTGCCACGGTGCGGCCGTCCACAATAAGGGGCCTCTCGGTCGATATGTCGCTTGGCGCGAGCGGGCGACCCGCCAGGGGTCGGCCTTCGGCATCGACCACGCTCAGCCGATCGGGCGTGCGCATGCCGCCCGGTGGCGGCCGGCCACCCGGGCCCGGTCGCGGATCATCGGGATGGCCATGTGGCAAATGGGGCGGTGAAGCTTTTGAGGGGGCCACGGCATCGAACAGCGGCCGCAGAGAACCCGGCGGCCCCGACAGCGCTGCCAGCCCGCGCTCAGCCACGGCCGCCGTCGCCACTTCGGCAAAACGGTCCAGCCAGTGTTCGTCCCTGGC
>JAXITB010000205.1:0-5494 GCA_034680305.1 Polaromonas sp.
CACTTGATTCATGCGTTGCAGGCTGAGCACCACCTGCTGGCCCGATGCGTCGGGGGTCGAGCCCACGACCAGCCCTGTGTTGCCGCCTTGCGGCACGATGCTCACGCCGTGGCGTGCACAGGCCTGCACCACCTGGGCCACTTGGTCGGTGGCGGCCGGTCGCACCACCGCCAGCGCCTTGCCGCGGCTGCGTTTGCGCCAGTCTGACTCCCAGGCGCTCAGGTCGCCTTCGGTCAGCACATGGGTGGGACCACAGATTTCAACCAGCTCGGCCAGCAGTGCCGCTTGCGATGCCGTCCTGCTCATGGTTGTACCGGCATGGAGGCGGCGGCCTTGAAGCGCAGGCGCACATGCATCGCGCAGGCGGTGAACAGGCTCAGACACAAGGCCACTTCGATCAGCGCCAGGAAGTTGCTGGGCGGGCGGTCGCTCCAGGCCCGCACCACCCCTTCGGTGAAGTAGAGCCAAACCATCAGACTGACCCAGCGGTAGGTGTAGAGCTTTTTCTTGAGCAGTCCCGCCAGTGGCACGCACAGGGGCAGCACTTTCAGGGCCAGCAGCGAGCCACCCGGCCGAATGGGGGCCAGCCACAGCTCCCACAGCAGCCCCAGGATGATCAGGCCGGCCAGGCTGCCGACGGCGAGCCAGCGGGTGAAGTCGATGGAGCGGGTGTTCATGGGGATGGCATGATACCGGTCATGTCTTTTTCTTCGCTGAAGTACGCCTTGATGCATTTCCCTTGGCGGGAAACCGCGACCACCTTGAGGGTGCGGTTTCGCGAAGACCGGCTCGGCCTGAGCGCCAGCAGCCTGACCTTCACCACCTCAATCGCGCTGGTGCCGTTTTTCACCGTCGTGCTGGCCATCTTCACCGCCTTTCCGATGTTTGCCAAGCTGCAGGGCTCGCTGCAGACCTGGCTGATCGAAAGCCTGGTGCCTGAGCACATTGCCCGCCAGGTGCTGGGCTATCTGACCCAATTCACCCGACAGGCCAGTCGCTTGGGGGCGGTGGGTCTGGCGGTTCTGGCCTTCACCGTGCTGACCTTGGTCACCACCATCGACCGCACGCTCAATGGCATCTGGCGGGTGCGTCAGATCCGACCCCTGGCGCAGCGGCTGCTGATTTACTGGGGTGCCATCACCCTGGGCCCCTTGCTGCTGGCCGGCAGTCTGGCGGCCACCTCGCAAGTGCTGCCGCTGCTGGCCGGAAGTCGCGCCTTGTCGGGCCTGAGCGCCTGGCTGTTCGACGGCCTGGAGTTCCTGTTGCACGCGGGAGCCATGGCGGCCCTGTTTCGCTACATGCCCAACACGCATGTGAAATGGGCCCACGCCTGGACCGGCGGCTTGTTTGTGGCGGCTGGTCTGGCCCTGGCCAAGCAGTTGCTGGCCTTGTACTTGAAAAGCGTGCCCACTTATTCCATGGTCTACGGTGCCTTTGCCACCGTGCCGATTTTGTTGGTCTGGATCTACCTGGCTTGGCTGATCGTCCTGATGGGCGCGGTGATTACCGCTTACTTGCCCAGTCTGCTGTCCGGTCACGCTCGGCGTGCATCCGCAGTGGGCTGGCCCTTTGAGCTGGCCCTGACCGCACTCGCCCAACTCGAGCGCGCGCGTGGCTCGGCACCGCACGGGCAAAGCGCGCAGGCTTTGGCGCGGGCCCTGAACGTGGACTTGCTGCAGGTCGAGCCGGTACTTCAGACCCTCAAGCAGATCCAGTGGATCGCTGCCATCGCACCGGTCGAAGGCGACGAGCCGCTTTGGGTTTTGCTCGTTGACCCCGCCGACACGCCGCTTGCGCCTTTGGCCGGCGCGCTGCTGATGGAACGCAGCCCGGCCACCGAACGCTTTTGGCAACACAGTGGCTGGCAGGCGCTTCGGCTGCGCGATGTACTTTGAGGCAGCTCCTCGCCAGGCTGTGTCAGCCTGTCCCTGGCTCAATCGATGCGGTGGACGCGCGGCCACCACTGAGGCTTTCGGGCGGGGTACTTGCGGCCCTGAATCGGGGCAAAGTTCGCATTAGCCCAGCTTGAGCGGTGCCGCGTAGCCGGTCATCTCCAGATAGCCCAGACCCACCCGGCGGCCTTGGGTGTCGAGCAGTTCACTCAGGCCTTCCCAGTAAAACGCGCCGGTGGACTGGCGGCTGTCGAGTTCCTGCGCGTCGAAGAGGGCGCGCACTGTGTGCCGGCCGGCTGGCGTGTCGACCTGCCATTGCACCGGATAGCGGGCTTGCGAGGCCGGGCTGACCCAGAAGCGCTGCGGCTGCATGCGCACCTCCTGGGGCTGGAAACTTCGGCTGGGCGAGCCGGGCGAGCGGAATGAACCGCCGGCCCACAGCGCGCTGCCGTCGGCGCGGCGCAGCACAAAAGCCGTCAGGGCGCTGCCATCGTCCAGGTTGATGCCGATCCAGTCCCAGCCGCGCGCCTGCGGGTGCAGCAGATCTTCACTCCATTCATGGTCCAGCCAGGCCCGGCCTTGCACCGGCCGGTCTTGGCCTTGCAGTTCAATGCGGCCGCGTGCGCTCATTTGGGGCTGGCTGTAGTAGTGGCTGGCTTGGCTGAGCTGCGGCCCTTTGCGCGAGAAACCGCGATCGCCCTGCAGCAGGACCGGCTGGGTGGTTTCAAAGCGCAGCTTGAGTCCGAGGCCGCTGGCCGGCAGGCTGGCCTGGTAGGTGCTGGCTTGCACCGGTCCTTCGCGCCGAAGATGCCAGCGGCCCAGCCGCAGGTCGGTGTCGTGCGTGGCAGCCTGGGCCAGCCCAAAGCCTTCGCGGGCGATGGCCTGGTCGTGCCAGAGCCGACCCGCCGCCACGTCGCTGACCGCCACATGGGCAAAGATGAGCTGGCGGGCCGCAAAGCGTGACTGCAGGGCCTGCGCGACATCGACCCGGGTTCTGAAAAAAGTCAGCTGAAAGCCCAGCAGCCGACCGCCTTCGTCCTGAGCGTGGCCGGTGATGTACCACCACTCGGTGCGCCACTTTGGGTGGGCGCCAAAGTCGCGTGGGAAGGCCAGGGTTTGCGCGGGTATGGCCAGCGTGGCCAGGGGCACACCGCTCGATGCCAGCGTCAATTGCGCGGCCAGCCACTGCAGGTGGCGGCGCCGCGATGGGCCAGGCGGCATCACCAGTCCTCCTTGACGGCCAGCACCGCGTCGCCGCCGGCCGCGCTGCGACCTGCCAGCCAGGCCGTCAGGGTGCCGGCGGCCATGACCGCCAAGCCCAGCCACAGCAGGCTGGCCACCGGCAGGTGCAGGTCCATGGTCCAGCGAAAGCTTTGTGGGTTGATCACATGCACCAGCACCACTGAGACCCCCAAGCCAAGCAGCAGGCCAGCCAGCGCACCGGCAGCCGTCCAGGCCAGACCCTCGCCAGCGACCACCGCCAAAATCTGCCCGCGCTTGAGCCCCAGATGGGCCAGCAGACCAAACTCCTTGCGCCGGGCCAGCACCTGGGCGCTGAAGCTGGCCGCTATGCCAAACAAGCCGATGCCGATGGCCACCGCCTGCAACCAATAAGTGACCGCAAAGCTGCGGTCAAACACACGCAGCGACATGGCGCGGATTTGGGCACTGGAGGCCATTTCCAGCCAGGGCGCCGGGCCGCTGCCGTCTTGCACCGCCTGGCGCAGCGCTTGCTGCACCGCCGCCTCGTCCTGGCCTGGTGTCAGCCAGACGCCCAGGTCGTTGATGCGGGCATCGCCCGTCAGCCGCTGATAGTCGGCCTGGTCCATCATCACCGCGCCGAACTGGCGGGCATAGTCGCGCCAGATCCCAGCCACAAAAAAAACCGGGGCGTCCTTGCCGCCAGCACCCATGGCCACACGCCAGCGCTCAAAGGGCTGACCGAGCTGCGCGCCGTAGAGGTCGACCATGGCCTCGCTCACATACACCGCCACCTGGCCGGCCGGCACCGGCAGCGGCTCGGCCAACAGCGGCAGGCTCAGGCGCGGCTGGCTCAAGTCGCGGGCGATCAGGCTGACTGGCGGCTGGCCCGGCTCCAGGCTGAGCTGGCGCACGCGCAGGGTGTCGATCCGCTGCACGCCCGGCACGCGCCGCAGGCGATCGACCACATCGGCTTCAAAGTGAACCGTGTCGGCCGCCGCTGCGCTGGCGCTGCTGCGCAGGTAAATGTCGGCCGGCAGGACCGTGCCCAGCCACTGGTCGACCGACAGCCGAAAGCTGCTGACCATGACCGTCAGGGCCACGGCCAGACTGAGCGCCGCCACCACGCCGCTGACCGCCACCGCCGCGCTCTCGCGCATGCGGCCGGCCCGCTCGATGGCCAGCAGCGGCAGCAGATGGCGGCCCAGCAGCCGCTTGGCCACTGGGTAAACGATGGCGATCAGGCCGGGCAGGGCGCTGATGCCGCCCACCAGCATCAGGGCTACCACCACATAGGCAGCCAGTGCCATGCCGCCCACCGGAGGCAGCAGGGCCAACAAGCCGCTGAGCGCCAGCAGACCCAGACTCCAGCCCAGGCGATGGGAGTTGCCGTGTTGCAGGCCCAGGCCTTTGAGCGTTTGCGCTGGCGGCAGGCGTGCCGCTGCGCGGGCCGGCCACCAGCCGCCCAGTGCTGCGGCCAGCACGCCCAGGCTGCCATAGGCCGCCGCTGCGGCAGTGCTCCACTGCAGGCTCGGCTCGGTGCCTGGGAAGTAGCCGCCCCCCAGGTCGCCGCCCAGCACCTGCAGGCCCAGCGCCGCCAGGCCGGTGCCCAGCGCCAAGCCGGCGATGCTGCCGATCAGGCCCAGCATCACCGATTCGGCCAGTACCCAGCGCAGGCGCTGCGCCCCGCTCAGGCCCAGGACACCCAGCAAGGCCAGTTGGGTCGAGCGCTTGGCCACGCTCAGCCACAGCACAGAAAACACCAGAAAGGCACCGGTGAACAAAGCCACCAAGGCCAGCACCGTCAAATTGACCCGATAGGCCCGCGACAGCTGGCTGATCCGCGAGGCGGCCTCGGCCGGCTCGACCACCAGCAGATCCGCGTGCCAGGCCGGCAGCGCCTGCCACTGCGCCAGCGCCATGGCCCGGTCGGCGCCCGGGCTCAGGCGCACATCGATGCGCGAGAGCTCGCCCCCCCGGCCAAACAGGTCTTGCGCCGCACCCAGGTCCATCACCGCCAGCGGCGGGCCACCGGTGGCCACACTGCCGCCCACCGCCACCGTCACCACCTGGCTGCCCACCTGCAACTGCAGCGGGCCGCCGCCCAGTTGCTGGCGGGCGCTGGCATTGAGAAACACCGTCGCTGGCGCAAACACCGCCCAGCGCTGGCCGAGGTCGCTGGCCGAGTCGTTGGACCGCTCATTGGCTGGCTCAGGAGTCTGGCTGCCAGGCCGAGGCATCAGGGCTGGGGTAACCCGCGCCACTTGCAGCGCATCGAGCCCGAGCACCTTCAGGTTGACCTTGCGCTCGCCCGCCATCGCATGGGTGGCCAACTCCAGCACCGGGCTGGCCGCTGCCACTGCCGGGGCCTGCCACACCGCCGCGTAAACCTGCTCATCAAA
>JAXITB010000206.1:0-5491 GCA_034680305.1 Polaromonas sp.
AGACCCTGAGCGATACTTTGCCTACTCGGCTGGCCGCAGTGGCTCGCTGAGTACGTGTAGCTCAGCCTGTCCGGGCTGTGGATTTACACCACGCGTTGGGACATTACCTGATGCGGGCCTACTGGCAGCCGGTGGCCTTGCTCGATGAATTCGACCCGACCTGGGACCCGGCCATGGCCCATCGGCCGCTCAAGGCGGTTCGGGTGCTTGGCCTGGATTTGGTACTGTTCAGAAACGCCCAGGGGCAATTCGGCTTGCTCGATCGGCCCTGTCCGCATCGCGGGGCTGATCTGGCCTTTGCACGCCATGAGGGCGATGGCCTGCGCTGCCCCTTTCACGGTTGGAAGTTCGATGTCACTGGCCAGTGTGTCGAGACGCCGGCCGAGCCGGCAGGCAGCCGTTTGTGCAGCCGGATTCAGCAGCGCAGCTATCCGGTGCGCGAGTGCAGCGGGGTGTTGATGGCCTGGCTGGGGGAGGGGACTGAGCCTGCGCCCTTGCCGGCGCTCGATTGCTTTTCTGCACCTGCCAGTCACACCTTTGCATTCAAGGGCCTGTGGCACTGCAATTGGTTGCAGGCCTTTGAAGTCGGCATTGATCCGGCCCACACGTCTTACCTCCACCGCTTCTTTGAGGACGAGTCGCTCGATGCATCCTATGGGCGTCAGTTTCGCGGCGCCAGCGCGGGCGATGTGGCTGGCCAGCGCTGGCCTATGACACGCATCATGCGCGAGTTCGATCGGCCTCAGATTCAGGTCGAGTCCACTGACCATGGGATGCAGCTGACCACTTTGCGGCCCATGACCGATGATTTGATGCATGTGCGGGTCACCCATTCCATCTTTCCGCACACCTTCGTGATTCCCCTCTCGGAGTCCATGACCATCACGCAGATGCATGTGCCAGTAGACGACACCCACACCTATTGGTATTCGATCTTCACCAGTTTCACTGACCCGGTGGACCGGCGCGCCATGCGCGAGCAGCGTTTGCGCGCCGTCAGTTTGCCCGACTACCTGCCCCGCTCTGGCCGGCATAACCAATGGGGTTTTAACGCCGAAGAGCAGCGCACACGGACCTTTTTGGGCATGGGCGAAGACGACATCAATGTGCATGACCAATGGGCCTGCGAAAGCATGGGGCCGATCCAGGATCGAACGCGCGAGCATCTGGCCAGCACCGCTGTGGCCATTGCCGCCAACCGCAGACGACAGCTGCACGCCCTTGACGAGGTCGAGGCTGGCCAGTTGCCCCCGGGCTTGGCTCGCAGTGATGTCGCAGCCCGGCGCACCGGGCCCGATACAGTCGATGGCATCGCACCGGCCCAGCAATGGCAGTCTTGGTGGCGCGATCAGGTTCGCCTGCGACGCGAAACCACGCCCTGGCTCAAGGCCGAGGTGTCCCCATGAGCGATCTGGCGCGTCTGATCCAAGGCCTGGAGCAGGTTCGCTTTGTCTGGTGCGACCTGCATGGGCAAACGCGGGCCAAGGCCTTGAGCGCCGACGCAGCCCTTGCCGCGCTGGACAAGGGGCTGTACATGGTCGGCACGGTGGCCCTGAAGGACACTTCTGATCGAACCGCCTTTCGGGTCTTTGAACCCGAGTTCGCGGCCCAGCACCCGGGCTTTGCGGGCGCTAGTAACTTGTGGCTCAAGCCGGTGGAGGCCAGCTTCAAGGTGCTGCCCTGGGCGGAGCGCACCGGCTGGATCCAGTGCGAAGCATTTCTCAGCGATGGCCAGCCGACGGCCCTCGACACGCGCTCGCAACTGCGGCGGGCGCTGGATCGGCTGTCGGACCAAGGGCTGGGCCTGGCCTGCGGGCTGGAAGTCGAGTTCCACATCTATCGCTTGGCTCAAGCCCATGGCCATGACGCCTTGGAGCCCGCGCAGGCCGACTGGCCAGGACCAGCACCAGGGGTGCACATGCTTCATCCGGGCTACCACCTGCTGTCTGAGTTCAACCTGGACCAGTGTGATGAGGCCTTGCGCATCGTCCAAAAGACCGCCCAGGCCCTGGGCCTGCCCTTGAGCTCCATTGAAATAGAGCTCGGGCCCAGCCAGTTCGAAGCGGTGTTTGATGTGAGTGACGCCCTGACCGCGGCTGACCAGATGGTGCTGTTTCGCAGCGCCACCCGCCAGGCCTTGCGGCGCGCCGGCTACCACGCCACCTTCATGTGCCGCCCTCCGTTTGCGAACATCATGTCCAGCGGCTGGAACTTGCACCAGTCGCTGGTCGATCGTCACTCGGGGCGTAATACCTTCATGCGCGAAACGTCATTGCCCGGTGTGCAATCGGGCGATGCGCGCGAGCTGCTGAGTGGCCTGGGCGCGCACTATCTGGCCGGCCTGCTGGCCCACGCGCCGGGCATGACGGCACTGTGCACCACCACGGTTAACGGTTTTGGCCGCTTCAGTGCCCACGCGATGGCACCGCAATCTGTGGTCTGGGGCCGCGACAACCGGGGCGCCATGCTGCGCGTGATCGGCGGGCCAGGCGATCCGGCAACCCGCATTGAAAACAGACTCGGCGAGCCAGCGGCCAACCCTTATCTCTACCTGGCTGCCCAGGTCTATGCGGGGCTGGACGGCATCGGCAAGGGGCGATTCCCACCGCCAGCCAGTGATTCGCCCTATTCGCCTGCCAAGCAGAGCCAGCCGATCGCCACCGAGCTGAACGCGGCCTTGCAGGCCTTACGCGACGATGAGGTCCTGACCGCCGGTTTCGGGCCGGAGTTAATCAACTGTTATGAGGCGATCAAGCGCCTTGAGCAGCAGCGTTTTGATGCAGCCGGTGACAAGCAGGAATTCACACGGAGGGAGTATTTCGGGCGCATCTGAAGTGCCGCGATTGGGCCTGCCGCTACCGGCGGCCGACAAGCGCTCAGTGCTGCCCGGCAGGAAGACGCTCGACGCCTCAGTACCCGACGGGGTGGGGCCCGGCCTGGCGGCCGGTCGGTCGCTTGCCTCAGCCTGGCTCAAGTCTGAGGATGCGACTGGGACTTTAGAGTCACTCGCCGGGATTGTTGGGGCAGCAAGGTACATTCGGGCAAACCCTCTCTAAAACTCCCGAAGGCTTGCCCGTGAAGGTCTACGACTCCATCGTTGCGGTAGAAAAGGCAATCCTGATTTTGATCGCCGGCTTTACCGTGTACGCGGTGGGGCAAGAGATGTATAACGTGGTGTTGGCCCGATCGGTGAAATTGACCGATTTGCTGCTACTTTTTATTTATGCCGAGGTACTGGGCATGGTAGCCAGTTTCTACAAGAATCAGCAGATTCCGATCTCTATCCCCATTTTTATCGCCATCACCGCACTGTCGCGCCTGATCATTTTGCAAGGTAAGGAGACCAGTGCGCTTAACCTGATTTATGAAAGCGGCGCGGTCTTGTTGTTGGCGCTGGCTGCGGTGATTCTTGCCTGGAGTCGAATCAGAGAGCAGAAGGCAGCTGCGCATGACAAAGACGATTCCTGAATCCAACCTTTCCACACCAAATTCTTACTCTCACAGGTGATCCCATGTCCACTGTCAAAGCGTGTCTGCAAAAAAAATCCGGTCAGCTGTTCTCGCTGCGGTCTTCTGATTCGGTGACCCAGGCGCTTGAGTTGATGCGTTCCAACCGAATTCGTTCGGTCATGGTCATCGACGATGGCCAGTTGGTGGGCATGGTCTCGCAGGGCGATTGCGCGATCAAGGTTTTGCTGCCTGGCCTGGACCCGAAGCAAACGCCGCTGGCCACCATCATGACGCGCAACCCCACCACGGTATCGATCAACGACACCCTGCAGCACTGCATGGAGATCATGTCAGTCCGTAATTTCCGGCACTTGCCGGTGCTGACCCAGGGCAAGGTGGTGGGCATGGTGTCCATTGGAGACACCGTCAAGGACATCATCAGCCAGCAGGGCGACCACATCAAGCATCTGGAGACCTTCATCAAGGGCCACGGCGTCGCTTGAGCTGCCGAGTGGGGCCCGTGGACGCAGTCCAGCGGGCAGCTCCGGTCTCGAGAATGGGCTTGTTCGGTCTCTTCCTGCGAAGGTGATTTGACTCGACTTACCGGTCCAAGCTTCTATCGGGTTCCCTCGCGGGCCGCCTGAACAAGGCACACAGGCCGAAAGTGGAAAGCGCCAGCACCATGGTCGGGCCGCTGGGGGTATCCAGTGTCCAGGAAATGAACAGACCGGCCGTACCAACAGACACCGCGAGGGCCATGGCCGTCAGGGACTTGAACCCCTTTTCGATCCACAGCGCGGGGGCAATGAGGCTGGCGAAAACGAGGAACAAGCCCAAGGCAGGAACTGCCACGCTGGCCACGACCGCAAAGACGCCGTAGAAAAGGGCGTCTTTGGACAGATGTCCCAGTCGCTGGATGGGCAGAACGACAAGCGCGCTCAGGCTCAGAGCGACGACGCTTGAGGCATCGACCCACAGGACATCGGCCGCCAACAACTGCAGCAACTTGTCCTTGCCGTGCGGATGCAGGCTGGCGCCCAGCAAAGCCACACAGGCCCCGGCCACGTAGATCAGGCCGATCAGCGCCTCTCGCTGGTGATGCCACCGACGAGCCACCCATGCGATCAGCAGGCTGATCGCCACCGCGCTGCCAGTGGCGGCCGCCTGGTCGATCAGCAGGGCGTCAAGGTGAAGCGCTGCATTGACCCAGATGACCGCTGCCGCAGCCGCCTGCGCCACCGCCAGATCAATGAAGACCACCCCTCGCCTGAGTACCTGGCTGCCCAGTGGTGTGAGCGCCACGATCCCGGCCACCAGGGCCAGCACAGGCAGGACGAACCACGAGTTCATGGCTTAGCCCGGCACCTGTACCAAGCGCGAGATCAGTAGGTCAAACCATTGGATGAGGCCTGCCGGCTGCTCATCGGTGACCGTGGCCGGAAGGATCAGCAGCTTGTCCTTCACGCCCATGTTGCTGGCCAGCCATCGCCCGGGTTTGGGGTCATGGTGCTGGGCGATGACGATCGCATGGGGCATGCTGGCCTTGCTCATGGCCAGCACCCGGTCCAAATGAGCCGCAGTCGGTGGTATGCCCGGCTTGGGCTCGATGTCCGCCATGGGCGTCATGCCCAGCCATGACCACAGATAGCCGAAGGTGGCGTGCTGCGTGATGACTGAGCGGCCCCTCAGAGACCTGGCCTGCTTTTCCCAGACGTCTACTTTGGCGCTGAACTCGGTCTCGAACCTGCGCCAGTTCTGATCGACCTGTGTTTTGCGTTCTGGAAAGACTTGTCCCAGCCGAAGCGCCAGTGCCTTGGCTACCTTGAGAAGCCGACGCGGATCGGCGTGGACATGCGGATTGCCCTGGGCATGGACATCGCCAGAGAAAGGCGTGATCGCACCCTTGAACGGATCGATGAGTTCGACATGGTCGGCCGCATAAAACATGGCCGGCTGACCCTGCTGCATCCGGGGGTTGCCTGCCCGTTCTTGCAGCATGGGCAGCCATCCCACCTCGAGTTCTGCGCCGGTACAGATCGCA
>JAXITB010000207.1:0-5482 GCA_034680305.1 Polaromonas sp.
CCTCGCGGGGTTTTTTCATGTTGCCAAACCGGTTCTAGAGCGTGACCAGGCGCAGCCCCGCCGTCTGCGCATGGCGATTGAGCTGGTGATCGAGGCTGAAGAAGTGGCTGCACTGCCGGCCCAGCGCCACCGCCAGATGCAAGGCGTCGCCGGCCCGCAGGCCACGACTCATGTCCATGCACAGGGTGCGCGCCAAGGCCATGTCTGCACGGTCTACCGAAAGGGCCTGCACCTGATAGACCATCATGCTGGCAAACACGTCGCAAATGGTGCGGGCTGCGTTCAAAGACAGCTCGCCGCGCCGGTGTTTGATGCCCATCGCGCTGGCCAACTCCAGTTCGGTCCATTGGGCGCAGCACAGGGCGGGGGCGTCAGCCAGCCACAGACTCAAGGCAGTCGCCGGCGCCTCCCGGGCCAGCAGGGCCACCCAGACGCTGGTGTCGACATAGACGCGGTCACCAGGCGGCGAGACCCGATAAACAGGGCTGGCTTCCTGGGCCGCCAAAGGCTTGCGACGGGTGGCCATGGCCGCTCAGTAGCGACTCCACTCTTCGCGCGACACCGGTTCGGTGAGCGGCAATTGTTTGTGCAATTGCGCCAGTTGTTCGAGCAATTGGGCTCGGGTGGTGGCCGGTCGCAAGGGGGCATGCGGCTTGAGCCTGAGCTCACCCTCGGGCGTGATCTCGGCCGACACCTGCGAGCCTTCTTCCAGACCCAGTTGGCGTAACAACTGGGCCGGCAGGCGAACAGCCAGGCTGTTGCCCCAACGGTTGATTTGCAGATCCATGGCCGGCCTCCATGTAGATACACGAATCTACATTCTGCCATGACCGAACGCATAGGGACAGCCCCCAGGCCCTCAAGCCTGGCGCGCGGCCGCAGACGCGGCGTAACTGGCAAAAACACGGGTGCTGCCGTCGCGCTGAACCAACAGCACCTGATAGGCGTCTTTACGGCCCTTGTAGACTGGGCCGTCCATCCCGGGGCTGCCAATGGGCATGCCGGGCACAGCCAGACCCAGGGCCTTGGGCTTTTGCCTGAGCAGGCGCTCGATGTCAGTGGCTGGCACGTGGCCTTCGATCACATAGCCGCCCACCAAGGCGGTGTGGCAAGACCCCATGGACTCGGGCATGCCCAGGCGCTTGCGCGCTGCGGTGTTGCCCACATCATGGACCACGACCGTAAAGCTGTGGGCTTGCAGATGTTCGACCCAGGCCTGGCAACAGCCGCATTGCGGGTCCTTCCAGACTTGCAGCTGCCGGTCGGGGCCGCCACCCTGCGCCATCACCATGGGCACGGTCAAGGCAGCCGCCAGAGCCGCGAGAACAGGTCGTCTTTGCATCATGTCCATTCCCTTCATGGCCGATTGGCCGAAACCGCGAAAGCGCCGCAACCACGCCCTGCGCTTCAGGATGTCAGCGCCGCCGCCAGCAGGCTTGCCAGCGCCTCAGGCTCAGCCAAGTGCAGGCCTTGCCAGCCTAGCGCACAAGCCGCATCCACATTGGCACGGTGGTCATCGACGAACCAAGTGCGCTGGGGCAACAAGGCGTACTGGCTCGCCAAGCGCTGGTAGATCGCCGGATCGGGCTTGCCCAACTGGACATCGGCCGAGAACAAACCGCCGTCAAAGACCTTGAGAAAGTCATGGCGCTGCTCCAGCGTGCGGGCAAAGGGCCCCGGCATGTTGGAGAGAAAAAACAGGCGCAAATCAGTCTGCCGCTCGCGCCGCTCGGCCAGGCCATGCAGTACCGCCACATTCGAGGCGATGGGCTGCAACTCTTCCCCGATCGGGGCCATCAGGCCGTGCACCCGCTCCTGGGGCAAACCCAAGCGAGAGGCCGTGCGCTCGACCACCTGACCGAGTGACAGCAGGCCGCGGTCAAAAGCCTGCCAGTCGTCATGGGCGAAGATGGCTTTGGCCAGGGCATCGGCCTGCTCGGCCGTCGCAGCCCAGGGCTGCAAGCGCTGGCGGACCCGCTCGGCCGGACGCCAGTCAAACAGCACCGCGCCGAAGTCGAAGACGATGTTCATGCGCGCAGCATCTGAACCAACCCAGCCGTCGATGCATCCAGGCCGTTCACATCGCCGCTGATCAGGCGTGGCTGCAGGTCAGCCGCCAGCACCTTGCCCAACTCCACCCCCCACTGGTCGAAGCTGTTGATGCCCCAGATCGAACCACTGGTGAACACCCGGTGCTCCTGCAAGGCAATGAGCGCGCCCAGGCTGGCCGGATCGAGTCGATCCAGCAGCAGGGCCGTGCTCGGGCGATTGCCGGGAAAGTCGCGGTGGCCGCCCGCATCGGCACGGCCCTGCATCAAGGCCTGCGCCTGCGCCAACGCATTGGCCAGCAGTTGACTGTGGTGCTCGGTCAGCCCGTGGGCTGGCCGCTTTACCACCACGAACTCCACCGGCACCACACTGCTGCCCTGATGCAGCATCTGAAAGAAAGCGTGTTGGCCGTTGGTGCCGGGCTCTCCCCAGATCACAGGCGCCGTTTCGTAGCTCAGGGGCTGCCCCTGGCGGTCGACCCGCTTGCCATTGCTTTCCATTTCGAGTTGCTGCAGGTAAGCCGGCCAGCGCGCCAGGCGGCTGTGATACGGCGCAATGCAGCGCGAAGCAAAACCGTGGAAATTGCGATACCAGACGTCCAGCAAGCCCAATCGCACGGGCAGGTTTTGCGCCAGTGGGGCAGTGCGAAAGTGCTCGTCCATGGCGTGCGCGCCGGCGAGCATCGCGCGCCAGTGCTCGCTCCCGATGGCGATGACCAACGGCAAGCCGATGGCTGACATCAGCGAGTAGCGACCGCCGACCCAGTCCCAAAAGCCAAAGCAGGTCTGGATGCCGAACTCGGCGGCGGCGCGCACATGGGTGGTGAGCGCCGCGAAGTGGCGCGGCAGCAGCGCCTGAGCCTGCTGGCCGAGCTTGTCCTGGAACCAACGGCGCGCTGAGTAGGCATTGGCCATGGTCTCGGCGGTGGTGAAGGTCTTGGACGCGATCAGAAACAAGGTCTGGCGTGGCTTGAGTTGCTCAAGCAGGGCCGACAACTCATGACCGTCAACGTTGGAGACAAAGTGAAACCGCTTGCCCGGCTGCTGAAATTCCTCAAGTGCCCGTACCGCCATGCAGGGCCCGAGGTCAGAGCCGCCGATGCCGATGTTGACCACGTCGGTGATGCTTGGGTCAGCACGGATCTGCTCGGCATAGGCCAGCATCGCATCGCCAGTGGCATGAACGGCTTTGAGCTCGGCGGCCAGGCGGTAGTGATCAGTCGGTGGCTGCCGCAGCAAAAAATGCATGACCTGACGCTGCTCGCTGCCGTTGATGGAATCACCGGCAAACATCGCGTCACGGTGAGCCACCAGACCGCACTGCTGGGCCAGCGCCAACAGCATGGCCTCAGTGGGCGCATCGATCAGGTTCTTGGACAAGTCGGCAAACACATGCGGTGCCTGCTGGCTGAAATGCGCAAAGCGCAGCGTATCGCTGGCGAAGGCTTGCCGCAGGTCGAAATGGCGGCCTTGGGTCGAGAAATGCCGGGCCAGCTCAGCCCAGGCCGCTGTGCGGTCGCAGCGAACCGTCAATGGCTCGGCCATTCAGACCGCCGCAACCAGCTGCTCGAGACTGACCGCATCGGCCACGAAGGCGCGTATGCCCTCGGCCAGTTTTTCGGTGGCCATGGCATCCTGATTGAGCGCCAGACGGAAGCCGGGTTCATCGAACTGCGCCGGCGCCAAGTCCAGCTTCAGGGCGGCCTGCGCGTCCAGCGCACATTCGACGGGCGCTTCGCTGCCTGCCAGCTGGGCCAGCAATTCAGGGCTGATGGTCAGCAAATCGCAGCCGGCCAGGGCCAGCACCTGACCGACGTTGCGAAAGCTCGCGCCCATCACTTCTGTGGCGATGCCGAATCGCTTGTAGTACTCGAAGATCTGGCGTACCGAGCGCACGCCAGGATCATGGGCGCCGGCCTGCTCGGCCTCGACCCAGGTGCTGCCGGCCGCCTTCTTGTACCAGTCGTAAATCCGCCCCACGAAGGGAGAAATCAGCTGCACCCGAGCCTGCCCGCAGGCCACCGCCTGGCAAAAAGAAAACAGCAGGGTCAGGTTGGTGTGGATGCCGCGCTGCTCGAGCTCTTTGGCCGCCATGATTCCCTCCCAGGTGGCAGCGATCTTGATCAGGACCCGCTCGCGTCCGATGCCGTTGGCCTGGTACAAATCAATCAGCCGCTGAGCCCGATCGACCGTGGCGGGGGTATCGAAACTCAGCCGTGCATCGACCTCGGTGGAGACACGTCCCGGAATGAGGGAGAGGATTTCGCGGCCAAAGCGTACGAGCAGGCGGTCAATCAATTGATCGAGTGGCTGACCCCGGTGAGCCTGCACCACCTCGCGCAGCAAGGGCTGGTATTCGGGTTTTTTAACCGCCTTGAGAATCAAGGAGGGGTTGGTGGTGGCGTCCTGCGGCCGGAATTGGGCCAGTTGCAAGAAATCGCCGGTATCGGCCACCACGGTGGTGTATTGCTTGAGGGCATCGAGTTGGTTCATGGAGCGAATTATCAAGCGGCGGCGAGCCGGCCGCGCAACCCAGCCTTGATCCCCGCCCCGGATGGAGCCATGGTAACCAACGGCCCAAAAAAATGTAACTCAGTTACAATTAATCTGCTGCAAAGACCATGCTCGACCGAATCAAAGCCTGCCTGCCCTCATTGGCACCCGCCGAGCAGCGGGTGGCCGAACTGGTGCTGAGCGATGCGGCCGCCTTCGCCCGCCAGCCCATCAGCGAACTGTCGGCGCAGGCCAAGGTGAGCAAGCCCACCGTGGTGCGGTTTTGCCGCAGCATGGGCTATGACGGCCTGGCCGACTTCAAGCTCAAGCTGGCCGGCAGCGTCCGCGAAGGCGTGCCTTTCATCCATCGCAGCGTCGACAGCGATGACAAGGTCGGCGATATCACGGTCAAGGTGATCGACAACACCGTGGCCGCCTTCCTCAAGTACCGCAACGAAGCCAGCACCTATGCCATCGGCAAGGCCGTCGATGCGCTGCTGGGGGCCTGCCAGAAGCGCCAACGCATTGAGTTCATCGGTGTGGGCAACTCGGGCATCGTGGCGCAAGACGCGCAGCACAAGTTTTTTCGGCTCGGGGTACACACCGTCGCTCACAGCGACGGGCACATGCAGGTGATGAGCGCCTCCTTGCTGCGTCCGGGTGACTGTCTGGTGGTGATTTCCAACTCGGGGCGCACCCGCGATCTGATGGATGCGACCGACATCGCGCGCAAAAACGGCGCCACCGTGATCATCATCACCGCCAGTGGCTCGCCGCTGGCCTCGGCAGGCGACATCCATCTGGCTGCCGACCATCCGGAGGGCTATGACCGCTACAGCCCGATGGTCTCGCGCTTGCTGCACCTGATGATCATCGACATTCTGGCCACGGCCGTGGCCCTGCGCCTGGACGGCAAAACCCTGCAGCCCATGCTGCAGAAC
>JAXITB010000208.1:0-5401 GCA_034680305.1 Polaromonas sp.
CGCACCCGGCCATACCGACAGCATGGGTCGCACCTTCAAACGCGCGCTGACAGCCCCGTACCACGCCATCAAGGTGACCGGCGCGCTGTTTCACACCCAGGGCGGCTTGGACATCGACACGCAGGCGCGGGTGCTGCGCGCCGACGGGCGGCCCATGCCCAATTTGTTTGCCGCGGGCGGGGCGGCCCGCGGCGTCTCTGGCCGGGGTGCCGACGGCTACATGGCCGGCAATGGCCTGCTCAGCGCGGTCGGTGGCGGCTGGCTTGCCGCCAGCGTGATGACCGGGCAGTTGCAGCCGACTTGACTTTAGAACCCTGAAAGCAATTTCTTCATGACCCTCGCACAAAGACTGCAGCAGCCGCACGCCTTGCTCGCCCCCGGCATCTACGATGCACTGACCGCCCTGGTGGCCGAGCAGGCCGGTTTTGAGGCGCTCTACCTGTCGGGTGCCTCGATCGCCTACACCCGGCTGGGTCGCTCCGATGTGGGTTTGACCACCGCCACCGAGGTGGCTGACAGCCTGGCGCGCATCACCGAGCGGGTTCAGTTGCCGGTCATCGTCGATGCCGATACCGGTTTTGGCAACGCCCTGAATACCCAGCGCACGGTGCGCGCCTTCGAGCGCGCCGGCGCGGCGATGATTCAGCTGGAAGACCAGACCTTTCCCAAGCGCTGCGGCCACCTCGACGGCAAGGGCGTGGTGCCAGTTGCCGAGATGTGCGGCAAGCTGCGCGCCGCGCTCGACGCCCGGCACGCCAAAGACACCTTGATCCTGGCGCGAACCGACGCGGTGGCTGTCGAAGGCTTTGATGCGGCCATGGAGCGCGCCGAGCAATACCTGGCATGCGGGGTCGATGCGCTCTTCATTGAAGCGGTGCGCAGCCCCGAGCAAATGAAGGCCGCCTGCGCGCGTTTTGCCGCGCGCATTCCGATGCTGGCCAACATGGTTGAAGGCGGCAAAACGCCGGTGCACAGTGCGGCGGCACTGGGCGAGATCGGCTACCGCATCGTGATTTTTCCGGGGGGCACGGCCCGCGCCGTCTCACACTTGCTCCAGCGCTATTACGCCAGCTTGCACCAACACCAGACCACTGCGCCCTTCAAGGACGAGATGCTCGACTTCGACCAACTCAATGCGCTGATCGGCACGCCCGAGCTGCTGGCCCTGGGCAAGCGTTACGATGCCTGACCGCACTGCAGGCGGCTTGGCCTGATACCGCTTCCTGGGTTCCTCTTATGCCGGCTCCGCGCCCCCTCGATCACATCACGGTTGTTTCGCTGGAGCAGGCGATTGCCGCGCCCTTGTGCACCCGTCACTTGGCCGATCTGGGCGCGCGGGTGATCAAGGTCGAGCGCCCAGGCGCGGGGGACTTTGCCCGCGACTATGACCAGCGGGCCCGCGGCCAGGCCTCGCACTTCGTGTGGGTCAATCGATCCAAGGAGAGTCTGGCCCTGGACCTGAAGGAGCCAGCGCATTTGCAAGTGCTGCGCACCTTGATTGGCCGCGCCGACGTGCTGGTGCAAAACCTCGCGCCCGGCGCCTGCGCTCGGATGGGTTTAGATGCCGCGACCTTGCGGGCGGCGCAGCCCGCGCTCATCGTCTGCGACATTTCGGGCTACGGGCAGGACGGTCCCTACCGTGATCGCAAGGCCTATGACTTGCTGATCCAGGGTGAGGCGGGGCTGATCAGCGTCACCGGCACCGCCGAGACCCCCGCCAAGACCGGTAATTCCATCGCCGACATTGCTGCCGGTATGTATGCCTATTCGGCCATCTTGGCCGCGATCATCCAGCGCGGCAAAACAGGCGAGGGCTCGCACATCGATGTGTCCATGCTGGAAGCTTTGGTCGAATGGATGGGCTACCCGCTGTACTACAGCATGGACGGCGCGGCGCCGCCTGTGCGTGCGGGCGCCTCGCATGCGGCCATTCAGCCCTATGGGCCCTATGAAACGGGCGATGGGACAGTGGTGATTCTGGGGGTGCAGAACGAGCGAGAGTGGCAGCGCTTTTGCGAGGTGGTGCTCGGGCGGGCCGAATTGGCCACCGACCCCCGCTTTGACAGCGTCGCCCGGCGCAGCGAGCACCGCCAGGCGTTGCAGGCGCTCATCGGCCAGGTGTTCGCTGGTCTGAGCGGCGCGCAGGTCACCCAGCGGCTTGACGAGGCCCAAATCGCCAATTCCCGCATGAACACCATGGCCGAGGTCTGGGCTCACCCACAGTTGCAAGCGCGCCAGCGCTGGACCAGCGTGGGTTCTCCATCGGGTCCGATGCCCGCCCTGTGGCCGCCGGCCAGTCAAAGCGCCTTCGAGCCCTTCATGGGGCCAATCCCTCTGGTGGGTGAGCACACCGAGGCGATCTTGCAAGAGTTGGGCTTGTCGCTGCCAGCGCGCTGATGGCAGGGGGAGCCAGGGGGGTGCAGCAGCGGTGCTGGTTTAGCCCAGACCCAGCCAGCGCGCCGCGCTGAGCAGGCCGATCATCATCGGTTGGTGCAGCATGTAGTAGCTCAGGCTCCAGGTGCCCAGAACGGCCAGGGCGCGGCCGCCGGGCGGCAGTGGGCCAGTGAGCCAGTGGGGCTGATGGCGCAGCAACCAGCGTGTGGCGGCAAAGCCCCAGAGCATGAGGCCCAGCCAGGGCAGCAGGGGCACGTAGTCTTCGGTGATGGGCTTGTGTGAGATCAGGCCGATCCAATTCAGCCAGCGCTCATTGAACACCGCCAGTCGAGGGTCGGACTGCACCAGAGCGGGTGCAGCCCAAGCCAGCACCATTGCGCCTGCCAGCCACCACAGGGCATCGCTGCCGCGCCAGCGCGTGGCGCTGAGGCGCAAGATCAGCAGCATCACCGCCATGCCATGCAGCACCCCGAAATAAATGAAGCTGCTCGGAAACATCCACCAGGAGCCCAGGCTGACCAGCAGCGCGCAGCCGGCAATTTGCAGCCAGCGGCGGGCAAAGGCGCGCCAGTCTTGACCTTGGTGCAGCGCCAATGCCTGACTCGCACCGGCGCACAGCAAGAACAGGCCGACGATGCAGTTGCGTTGAACCGTCCAGCGCGGATCGTTGTAGAAGTCTTGGGGCCACCAGCCGAAGTGACTCAGGTCAAAGCTCAGGTGAAACGCCGTCATCCAGACCATGGCCAGGCCGCGTAGGGCGTCGAGGCTTGCTGATCTCATGGGGTCGCAGCCAGTCGTCAGCGCGCTAGTTGATTGAGCTCGATGATGGGCAGCAGCACCGCCAGCACGATGAGCATCACGATCGCCCCCATGGCCACAATGAGCAGGGGCTCGAGCACGGTCGCGACCTGCATGGCTCGGCGCTGCACCTCCTGGCCCAGTTGTCGAGCGGCCCGCTCGAGCATGGAAGGCAGGGTACCGGTTTGCTCGCCCAGGCGGGCAAACATGGGCAAGAGCGTGGGAAAGCGCGGGTGGGCGGCCAGCGCTGAGGCCAGCGGCGCGCCTTCACGCACCTGTACCAGCGCCTCCTGGGCATCGCGGCGCATGGCCCGGTTGTGCAGGGTGTCGGCGGCGGCCTGCAGGGCGCGCAAGATGGGCACACCGGCCTGCGCCAGCAGCGCCAGCGTGGCGGCAAAGCGCGCCGCGTTGTAGCCGCGTGACAGGCGCCCGACCAGCGGCAGCCGCAGCCAGAATGCGTCAAAGGCGATGCGCGTGGCCTCATGCTGCAGGGCTTGGCGCAGCAGCAGGGCAGCGGCGATCAGGGCCAGCAGGGCCCACAGCCCGCCTTGGCGCACCGCATCGCTGACGGCCAGCATGATCACCGTCAGCACCGGCAGGGCGCGCCGGGTGCCGGCAAAGACCTCAGCCACCTGGGGCACCACATAAGCCAGCAGAAAAATCACGATCGCCAGGGCCACCGCACTGACGATGGTCGGATAGAGGGCGGCACCGATCAGTTTGGCGCGCAAGGCCAGGCTGTCTTCCAGGTCGGCCGCGAGGCTGTCGAGCACCCGATCGAGTTGGCCACCTTGCTCGCCGGCGGCAATGACAGCCCGGTAGGTGTCACTGAACTCACGGGGCACTTGCGCCAGGGCTTTGGCCAGACTCGATCCGGCATTGACTTCGGCCCGCAAGGTGGCGATCACGCCTTGTTGACGTTTGTCTTCGGCCTCGTCGGCCAACACCGTCAGGGCCCGCTCCAGCGGCAAGCCGGCCGACACCAGGCCGGCCAGTTGGCGGGTGAAGATGGCCAGGCCGGCTGCACTGTAGGCGCGGCTGACCCACAACTCGCGCTGCCAGCCTTGCCCCTGCGCGGGTTGGACGCTGACCGCATCGACCTGCATGGGCACCAGAGCGCGTGCACGCAAGGCTGAGCGGGCCGCCCGCGGTGAGTCGGCCTCGATCAGTCCGCGCTGTGTCTTGCCCTGGGCATCGATCGCTTCGTAGGAATAGGCGGGCATGATGGGCGGACCTTGGCCGGCGCGTCAATCACGCGTGACGCGGACGAGTTCGGGCAGATTGGTGATGCCGGCCTGTACCAGGCGCTGGCCGTCATCTCGCATCAGGGTCATGCCGGCCTGCAGTGCGGCGCTGCGAATGTCGGCCTCGGCCGCGCCTTCATGGATCAGACCACGGATGCGCTCATCGGTGGCCAGCAACTCAAAAATGCCGGTGCGACCGCTGTAGCCACTTTGGCCGCATTCGTTGCAGCCCTGCCCCTGGCAATGTCGGCACAGCTTGCGCACGAGTCGCTGGGCCAGCACACCCAGCAGTGAGGAGCTCAGCAGGAAGGGCTCGATCCCCATGTCGGTCAGCCGGGTGACCGCGCTGGCCGCGTCGTTGGTGTGCAAGGTGGCCAGCACCAGGTGACCGGTCAGTGAGGCCTGGATGGCGATCTGCGCGGTTTCAAAGTCGCGGATCTCGCCGATCATGATGATGTCCGGGTCTTGCCGCAAGATGGCCCGCAGGGCCCGCGCGAAGTCCAGCTCGATGCGCGGATTGACCTGGGTCTGCCCGATGCCCGGCAGCTCGTATTCGATGGGGTCTTCCACCGTCATGATGTTGCTGCGTGTGGCATCGAGCTCGGCCAGGGCCGCGTACAGCGTGGTGGTCTTGCCCGAGCCGGTGGGGCCGGTCACCAGCACCAAGCCGTGCGGTTGCTGCACCAGGGCTTGAAAGCGGCTCAGCGTGGCGCCTTGCATGCCCACGTCATGCAGGCGAAGCCGCTGGCCGGATTTGTCGAGCAGACGCAGCACCGCACGCTCGCCGTGGGCGCTGGGCAGGGTAGAGACGCGCACATCGACCGCCCGGGTGCCGATGCGCAGTGAGATGCGGCCGTCTTGCGGCAGCCGCTTTTCGGCAATGTCGAGCTCGGCCATGATCTTCAGACGCGAGATCAGTGCCGCGTGCAGGCCGCGGTGGGGCTGCACCACTTCACGCAAATTGC
>JAXITB010000209.1:0-5387 GCA_034680305.1 Polaromonas sp.
AAGGGGCCTCTCGGTCGATATGTCGCTTGGCGCGAGCGGGCGACCCGCCAGGGGTCGGCCTGTGGCATCGACCACGCTCAGCCGCTCGGGCGTGCGCATGCCGCCCGGTGGTGGCCGGCCACCCGGGCCCGGTCGCGGATCATCGGGATGGCCATGTGGCAAATGGGGCGGTGAAGCTTTTGCCGGGGCCACAGCATCGAACAGCGGCCGCAGAGAACCCGGCGGCCCCGACAGCGCTGCCAGCCCGCGTTCAGCCACGGCCGCCGTCGCCACTTCGGCAAAACGGTCCAGCCAGTGTTCATCCCTGGCGCGAAGGTAGTCACTGAAGCCGGCGCGCAAATTCCAGGCCACGGCAGCGCCGAGCACCGTCACGGCCAACAACACCGCGCCGACCAGCAGAAACACCAGTTGATGGACGAGGGACAGCCGCAGGCGGCGCGGTTCGGACGTGGACATGGCGCAGCGATCGTAGCGCGAGCGAAGCAGACGATTGCGGAGACCGCCTCCACATTTTCTCCACGCTGCCTGCCGGCTCAGCGGGCAACATGTCGCCATCGCCACCACCCAAAGCGTCCTCATGATGCCCCTGCAACACATCCACTCGATCCGGACCCTGGCTTGCCTGAGCCTGCTGACTGCCTCGCTGCACGGCTGCGGTGGAGGCAGCAACGCATCAGATGCGACTAACGCAAGCACCCCAAATGCTGCCGCCGTCGCGACCGAGGCAGCGCGGGTGGCCGTGGGTGACCTGCTCTTTAACGACACACGCCTGTCGGCGGCGGGCAACCTGTCCTGCGCCAGCTGCCATGTGCAGGCACGCGGCCACGCCGATGCCGACGGCGTATTCCTGCCACTAGGTGGGCTGGCGCTCGACAAACAAGGCTTGCGCAGCTCCCCCACGCTCAACTACCTCAACGACAACCGCGCCTTCATCTTTGATAACCGGGGCCTTCCATCGGGCGGCTTCACCTGGGACGGGCGGGCCGACAGCCGAGCGGCCCAAGCCCTGGGCCCGCTGCTGTCCGCCAGCGAGATGGCCCATGCCAGCGCTGCCGCATTGACAGCGCGGGTCCGAACACTGCCCTACTTCGAACAGTTGCTGTCTGCCTCGGGCCTAGATACGAGCGCCAGCGATGCTCAGGTACAGCAGGCCGCGCAGCAAGCGCTGCAGTCTTACCAGTCTGGTGATCCGGACTACCAGCCCTTTAGCAGCAAGTTCGACGCCGTGCAGGACAGCCGATCCAGCTTCACCGAACAGGAGTCGCGAGGGCTAGCGATCTTCAACAACCCGCAACGCGGCAACTGCGCCAGCTGCCACAGCAGCACGCCGCCGCCCGGACAAACGCGCGCGTTGTTCACCAACTTTGGCTACTTTGCTCTCGGCGTGCCGCGCAATCGCAGCGCAGCCACTGGCGATCCGACATTCTTTGACCTGGGCTTGTGCGGGCCCGTACGCACCGACTTGACTCACAGAACCGACCTGTGCGGCAAATTCAAGGTACCGACCCTGCGCAATGTGGCTCTGACGGCACCTTACTTCCACAACGGCGCGGTGGCGACGCTCGACGATGCTGTGTCGTTCTATGCCACCAGGGACACTGACCCCGCTCGCTGGTACCCTGTGACCAATGGCGTGGTCAGCAAATTCAATGACCTGCCGGCGGCCTACCACGGCAATGTCAACCAGCAGCCACCGTTTGGACCACAGCCCGGCCAGCCGCCCCGGCTGAGCGCCCAGGACGTGCGAGATTTGACCGCCTTCCTGCGCACGCTCACCGACGGTTTTACGCCTTAGCGCTGTTATTCCGGGAATCTGCTCAATCGCACAAAGCTTCGATCTGGTTGTAGAGAGCCTCGGGCAAGCGCACGTTGATGGTCTTGCCAGCCACTTCTACAACACTCCGCTTTGCTTGCCCCTTCGCCGGGTTGTCGGCGGCAACGCCCATCGCCGCGTACAGGTCGGCGAGATAGCGGTCGGCAACGTCATCGCCCCATTCCCGGAGTGACCGCGTGTAGATGCGGCGCAAATCCAGCGCCGCATTCCGAGTCAGCAGGAACGTGGCGGGTAATGGCACATCATTGCCAGCCATCGGCTTCCTTGCGGTCGAGCACCGCCATGTCGGTCTTGAAGTCGCCGCTGGATGCAAAGACGCGGCCCGCCGCCAAGTCTCGATAACCGACGAGGATAGCGTCCTGCACAAACTGGCCATCGCGCCGTTCCATGTCGCGGCGGATCAGGTCACGCACGTATTCGCTGGGTGTTTCGTACAGCCCCGCCTCGCCGACCATTCGATCCACCAATTCAGCCAAAGGTTGCGACAGGCGGGCGTTGATGCGTTCGGACATGGGAACCTCCCGGAGCGATCAGATAGGCGAAGTGTCGCCCAGGTGGCAGCGCTTGTCGCAACTGTTGCACACAAAGAAACCGGGAGACTGAACTGACACCTGATTTCGCTCATTTCGCCAAATTCGCACTGTGCCTCAACGCAATACCCCATCGCCCGGTAGCCCCTTCGCCGCTCGACCCACATCCACAGCAAGGCCGGATGGCCGGTGTCCACGAAGTCAATGATCCGCACATCGGTCTTGGTGGCGTGCTGCCGGAGCGGCGAAACCCTCAGCCCTACCCAACGCGCCCATGCTTATTTTCTAGGCACTAAGCGCAGAAAACTTCGGCATCACAGTCCGCGCCGCAAGCCCCTTGGGTCTGGCTCGTTACATGTGACAGACAATGCAATCGCATTGACATTGACAAGGCAAATGCATTACCATGGCCACATCAGACACCTCGCACAGGAGCACGCCATGCCCGCCACCCTTGAAGCCGAATCAACGTTGACCGATCGTTACCAGACCACCGTGCCGGAAACGGTTCGCCGCGCTCTGCGCCTGCGTAAGCGCGACAAGATCCAGTACGTCATCCGCCCCAGTGGCGAAGTGGTGCTGACACGCGCCAGTGATGCAGAGGCCGACGATCCGGTGCTGGGCCAGTTCCTGGGCTTCCTGGCGCACGACATTGCCACCCATCCTGAGCACCTGCAATCGGTGAGCAGCCCTTTTGTCCAACGCGTTCAGTCGCTTGTCGGTGAGGTGGAAGTGGATCTGGATGCGCCCTTGTCGGCAGACGATGAATGAAGGCCGCCAAGCCTGATCCTCTGACTATCCACGGCTGGACGGTGTTTGCGCACCCGCTGTTCATGACGCAAGTCGAAGCCCTGGTGGCGCAAGTCGAGGCACTCAAGAAAAAGGACCCGACTGGCTACGTCAAGAAGAACGCCTCCAAGCGACTGGCCGCCATTGCCCGCCTGGCCTTTGATGTCATCCCTCAGGACCCCACCCGTGCTGAATACCGTCAAGGGGGTACGCTCGGCGATGATCGAAAACACTGGTTTCGCGCCAAATTCTTCCAACAGTACCGGCTGTTTTTTCGATACCACGCTGCGGCCAAGATGATCGTCTACGCCTGGGTCAATGATGACGACACCAAGCGTGCTTACGAAAGCAGCGATGATGCCTACTGCGTCTTTCGAAAAATGCTCGAGAGTGGCCATCCGCCTGACGACTGGAATCAGCTGCTGAGCCAAGCCGAACTTGAGGGGCATAGGCTGCAGCGCGTATTCAGCACTCTCGGCCAGTAAGGTCAAACCCCGGTGACTTTTCCCGATAAGCAGCGAAACCCTCAGCCGTGCCCAACGCGCCCATGCTTATTTTCTAGGCACTAAGCGCAAAAAACCTCGGCATTGAAGTCCGTGCTAACGAAAGCTCGCCACGGCCAAGGTGAGCCATGCTACCCCAGCTTGCTTCTCCACCATGATCTGATCGCCGTGCAGGCGATAAGTCAGCTGGCAGTTGAGCCTTGGGTTGGACAGCACGTCGGGGTTGAAAATCGCAGCGTTTTCGCCAGCAGGTCTGCGAACCGATGGCGTCAAAAGACCGGGGTGTCCCTCTCGGTGAATCCTGGCACCCACCGATTGGCAAAACGCATAGTCCGAAAGATGCAAAAGATCCGGATGTTTGTGGCTTGCTTTTCGGAAGTCCAGCAGCGCAGCACCGCAGGCCACCATGTAGACCTTGCGCTCGGCGATGACCACTTGGCGCTCATACCCAGCATCGGAAAGCAGGCCTTTGTACCAGTGGCAGGCCGACTCATAAACCGTCGTTTCTACTGATTCTGATCCGTACCACACGCCGTACGTGCCATCTGAGAACCGGCTTGCCTGCCAGTTTTTGAAGGGCCAAGCGATGGCGTTGAACCATTCGGCGTCCTCAAACGGACGATCAATCACCGGCGTCCGAGAACGGTACAGCGGCGGCTTGACTTCGTCTTCCACCTTCTGCGCCAGCAACCACTCGGCGGGTTCCTCAGTCAAGTCGTCAAACAAATCCTGCGACTCGCGCAGGGAGACGATGTTCCGTGCCACATCCTGATGAACGTCAGCGAGCGTGAGTTGGCCGAACAGGGAATCCACAGAGCGCTCAGCTCAAACGCCACGCGCGCGATCGAGGTAGCCACGCACCATCAGCAGGCCAGCAAAGCCCCACTCCTTGACCACTTCGACGGGCGTCAAATTGTCGAACGCTTTGTTGCGGGTGCTCATCCATTGGTAGGCCAAGTCCCGGTTCTGAGGGAACAGCAAGCGCAGGTTTTTGTGGATGCCCAGCAAGTGCCCCACTCTTTCGTACTGGTCGCGGCTGGTGCCGATGGGCTTGCCGCTGCGGTAGTTCGACAACGCAGCGCGGTTGCTACTGGCAATGCCCAGCAACGCCGCCTGGTCCTCGGTGCTCAACTTCCAGTGGTCAAGCAAAGTCATGACCATCTTGGCCAGTGCGCCACGGTCTTGTGACGCGGTCACTTCTCGTTCAGCTACAGCCGCCATGGTCAACTCCTATTTTTGTACAGGTCAGAGCTCCAGTATCGCAGTTTGTTTTGAAAGAAACAATAACCGTTTTAAACAAAACAATTTGGCCATCTTGCGACTTGAGCTTGGCTTGCATGGCAAACAGCGCGTTCATGGAGGCCTGACACCACCTGCTGAAGGAAAGCAACATCGACGGACGATGCATCTCCCAAACCGAACTGGCTCAGCGCTGGCAGCTCAGTGAATCAACCCTGGAGCGCTGGCTCAAGTCCCCTGGTCAATATTCAATCGGCACAGGTGGTCAATATTGGATCGGCGCCAACACGCAGTGAGCCCACTGCGAGCACCGCCCTTGGGCGCTTTTTTTGTGCTTTGTCGGTGCTCGGTCGCCGTCCCTACAGGGGTTGCCAACCACAACTGACCGCGTCTAACCCATTGACAGTTATGGAAGTGGCCTCGAGAACGCTCTCGAGACCATCAAAGAAAACCGGGAACAGAGACGCCAGGACTGGGGCGAGAACGCCGACT
>JAXITB010000210.1:0-5381 GCA_034680305.1 Polaromonas sp.
CGGCCCCAGCCCCATCAGCACCCAGACGCAAACCGCAAAAATGCCCAGCCAGGCGGCGGCCCGTTGCTGAGTGGGGGTGAATTGCATACAGGTGGTGAATCGTGAGAACTTAGAATGCCCAGATTCTATCGGCGCGCCCTCGGTTGCGCCCATCTCCCTCCCAGCACAGACCTCTTGCCATGAACAAGCCCCTCTCGTACAAAGACGCTGGCGTCGACATTGACGCCGGTGACGCCCTGGTGGAGCGCATCAAGCCGCTTGCCAAGAAAACCCTGCGCGAGGGCGTGCTGGCCGGCATTGGCGGCTTTGGCGCTTTGTTCGAAGTGCCCAAGCGTTACCAAGAGCCTGTTTTGGTCAGCGGCACGGACGGTGTGGGCACCAAACTGAAGCTGGCTTTTGAGTGGAACATGCACGACACCGTCGGCATTGACCTGGTGGCCATGAGCGTCAACGACGTGCTGGTGCAAGGCGCTGAGCCTCTGTTTTTCCTGGACTACTTCGCTTGCGGCAAGCTCGATGTGGACACCGCCGCCGCAGTGGTGGGCGGCATCGCACGCGGCTGCGAACTCTCGGGCTGCGCCCTGATCGGCGGGGAAACCGCCGAGATGCCGGGCATGTACCCCGCTGGCGAATACGACCTGGCTGGCTTTTGCGTCGGCGCGGTGGAAAAAAGCAAGATCATGACCGGGCAGAACGTGCAGGCCGGCGATGTGGTGCTGGGTCTGGCCTCCAGTGGCGTGCACTCCAATGGCTTCAGTCTGGTGCGCAAATGCATCGAGCGCGCCGCCGGCCACTTACCGGCCACCTTGGACGGACTGCCCTTTCGCCAGGCCGTGATGGCACCCACACGCCTGTACGTCAAAAGCATGCTGGCGGCTCTACAAGCTCACCCCGGCACAAGGTCCGAAGGCATCAAGGCGCTGGCCCACATCACCGGCGGCGGCCTGCTGGAGAACATCCCCCGGGTGCTGCCCGATGGCCTGGCCGCGCATTTGCGCAAGGGCAGCTGGCCCCAGACCGAGCTTTTTGCCTGGCTGCAAGCGACCGCCGGCATCGATGACATTGAGATGAATCGCACCTTCAACAACGGCATCGGCATGGTGGTGGTGGTCGCCGCCAGTCAGGCCCAGGCCATCGCCGCCACCTTGCGTGCCGCTGGCGAACAGGTCCATGAGATTGGCGCGATTGCCGAGCGGGGCAACGGGGCAGCGGTGGAGGTTCGCTGAACCGCCAATTGCACCCACCCCCGGGCGCGTCCAAGGGCCGGTTTCAGGCCTGGCCGCCGGCTTCACGCAACTGAGTCAGGCGCTGCCTGACCTCGTCGAGGTCGAAGGCGTCTTCGGCGTGGTCCAAGTAAATCTGCAAGTCGCCCAGCGCACGGGCTGCGTCGCCCCGCTCAGCCCAGGCCAGGCCGCGGTCGCGGTACTCGCTCCAGGCCTCGGGCTGCAGCACCAGCAAGCGGTCAAGCACGGCGATCAGGCGAACCGCATCGGCCTGCCCCTTGAAGATTTCTTTCAGGTTGCGCAGCATGCGCGCAATGATGTCGCGCGGCGTGGCCGCCTGCAGATACAGCCCCAGCGGCACCTCGAAGTCGTCGACCAGGCCGCTGCGCTGCCGGTAGGGCTCCAGACGCTCTGACAGCTCTTCCCGGCTCAGCGACTGACCGGTGAAGGGGTCGATGATCACCTGCCCCTTGGGCAGGCTCACCTTGACCATGAAGTGCCCGGGAAAGGCTACCCCTTGGGCGTCCAGTCCCAGACCCTGGGCCAGCTCCAGCCAGATCACGGCCAGCGTGATGGGAATGCCTCGGCGCGTGCGCAGCACCGCATTGAGGTAGCTGTTGTCGGGGTCGTAGTAGTCATTGCGATTGCCGCCGAAACTGAGCTCTCGAAAAAAGAACTGATTGAGCGCACGCAGGCGCTGCAAGGCCGGCGCGTCGGCGGCCAGCCGGCGCCTGAGGCGCGCCAGCAACTGATCAACATCGCCCAGCACACGCTGCACGTCGAGGTCGGGGTACTCGTCTTGCGCTACGCAGGCGGCCGCCTCCAGCAGCGGGAAATGCGCATCGCTTTGAACCAGGCTGGCAAAGTAGGCCAGTGGACTGGGCGCTTCAAACTTCATGGTCATGGTCAGACTGTCTCACATCCTCAGCGCGCCACCCAAGCCAGGGGGCTCATGTCAGCGACCGAGCAGGGCCCGAATGTTCAGCCCGAGCAGGCGCAGCAGGCCAAAATAGACCAAGGCACAGCCGGCCACCACCGCCGCCAGCAGGCCGATGCGCAGTGCCGGCTGGCTGCGCAGCGCCAGCCAATCGACCGCCTGCGCCGACCAAGCCAGGAACAAGCCCAGCGCCACACAAGCGGCCAGCACCTGCAGCCCCAGACGCATCCAGCCCGGCTGCGGCCTGTAACTGCCGCGCCGGATCAGACCGATGAGCAGCCAGAGGGCATTGATCAAGGCCCCCAGCCCGATGGCCAGAGCCAGCCCGGCATGAGCAAAAAAGGGCACCAGCACCAGATTGAGCAGCTGAGTCAGCACCAGCACCACCACCGCAATCTTGACTGGGGTTCGGATGTCCTGATTGGCATAAAAACCCGGCGCCAGCACCTTGATCGCCACCAGCCCCAACAAGCCCAGGCCATAGCCCATGAGTGCCCGCGTGGTCATGGTCACATCCCGATCGGTGAACGCACCGTAGTGATACAGGCTGGCCACCAGGGGCTCGGAAAACAACAGCAAGGCCACCGCACAGGGCAGCCCCAGGGTCAGCACCCAGCGCAAGCCCCAGTCGAGCATGGCCGAGTATTTTTCGGGCTGATCGGCAGCGCGCGCGGCCGCCAGTTGCGGCAACAAGACCACGCCCAGCGCCACCCCCAGCAAGGCGGTGGGGAACTCCATCAGGCGGTCGGCATAGGTGAGCCAGCTCACGCTGCCGGTGGCCAGGTGCGAGGCAATCTGCGTGTTGATGAGCAGGGACACCTGAGCCACGCTCACACCCAGCAAGGCCGGCAGCATGAGCGCGGCAATGCGCCGGGTGCCCGAATCGGCCCAGGCCTCGGCCCAGGCCGAAGGCCGCCAGTTCAGGCGCGGCAGCAACTGGAGCCGGTGCAGGGCCGGAATCTGCACCGCCAATTGAAGAACGCCGCCCACCATCACACCAGCGGCCATGGCGTAAATCGGCTCAATGCCGCGCGCCTGCAGCCAGGGCGCTCCCCACCAGGCGGCCGCGATCATGGCCAAGTTGAGCAGCACCGGCGTGGCCGCCGGCACGGCAAAACGTCGCCAGGTGTTGAGGATGCCAGCCGACAAGGCCACCAAAGACATGAAGGCGATATACGGAAACATCCAACGGGTCATGAAGACCGCCGCCTCAAACCCGCGTGGCGACTGCTGCAGGCCGCTGGCCATGAGCCAGACCAGCACCGGCGCGGCCGCCACCCCGACGATGCAGGTCAGCAGCAAAGCCAGGCTCAGCAAGGTAGCGACCTTGTCGATCAGCCGCCGGGTGGCCTCCTCCCCTTCCTGCGCCCGGGTGGCCGCCAGGACCGGCACAAAGGCCTGACTGAAAGCGCCCTCGGCAAACAGCCGACGCAATAAATTAGGAATACGAAAGGCCGCATTGAAGGCGTCGGTCATGGCGCTGGCGCCAAACAGCGCGGCCATGAGCAACTCGCGCGCCAAACCGGTGACCCGCGAGGCCAGGGTCAGCAGAGAGACGATGGAGGCAGACTTGATCAGCGACACGGTCCCGAGTGTAGAGCCCGGTGCACCCGGCCCGCGGCCATGCCTGGCCGGCTCTGAGCAGCGCATACGGCGCCTCGCCTATAATGGTAGGCTTTGCTGCAACATCCTTAAACACTTCAAGGAACTCTCATGGCCACTGGTGGCAAACCCAAAAAGAAGAACCCGCGCCTGGCGTCGGGCCGCAAACGCGTTCGTCAGGACGTCAAAATCAACGCTGCGAACACCTCGCTGCGCTCCAAATACCGCACCGCTGTCAAGAACGTCGAAAAGGCGGTTGCCGCCGGCGACAAGACCAAGGCCAGCGAACTGTTCGCCAAGGCCCAAAGCATTGTCGACAGCGTGGCAGACAAGGGCATCTTCCACAAGAACAAGGCTGCGCGCGACAAGAGTCGCCTGTCGGCCAAGGTCAAGGCTCTGGCCCTGGCCGCCTGAAGGTCGCAAGACCTCGCCCGGATGGCCACTGGCCATCTGCCGTTTTCAAAGGGTGCGCTGCAGCAAAGAAAAACCGCCTTCGGGCGGTTTTTTCATGGGCGCTGATCGGGCAACAGGCAGGCCTGGGTCACCTGCAGGTCGTTGTCGCGGGCAAAGCCCATCACGAAATCCCAGGCCATCGGCTCGGCCGCTCGCAGGTCCGGGTGAACGATCACGCACTTGACGCCGTTGATGACCGTGGGCACGCACCAAGGCGAATAACTCAGGTGACTGCCCGGCTGAGCCCCGCCCGGGCGAAACTGGCTCATCACGCCGGCCAGGCGGTCGGCCCAGTCACTGGGTCGAAAGGCCCGTCCGTCAGAGGTCACCCCCTGGATGAGAAATTCTTGGGCGCTCGGAGCAGGCATGCGTACGGGTGCGATGAAAAACCGCTGCGCATGGACGAACCACGCGGGCAGCAAAGCCAAAAATTCTATCTTATATAAGACCTGAGGCGACGGATGACCCTTGCCCCGATCGGCCATCGGAGCCGGCTGGCCCGCGGCGCAGCACCACCCGGCCCCAAGCCCCTTGCGCCGGTAGCCCCTGCCCCTAAAATGCCTGTCCCCCCAGGGCTTAGGCCCTGATTGCACGGGCCGGTGAACGCGGATCTGCAGCGGTCGCCGGCTCTTTTGTTTCTGCCGAGTCCATCCATGAGCGCTGCTGCCACCTCAACGCCTTCTTCGCCCCACGTCATGACCACCTACGGGCGCCTGCCGATCGCGCTGTCGCACGGCCAAGGCTGCCGCGTCTGGGACGTCAATGGCAAGTGCTACCTCGACGCCCTGGGCGGGATCGCGGTCAACACCCTGGGCCACGGCCACCCGCGCCTGGTCAGCGCCCTGTGCGACCAGGTCGGCAAGCTCATCCACACCTCCAACTACTACCATGTGCCGCTGCAAGAGCAACTGGCGGCCAAGCTGGTGGAACTGTCGGGCATGAGCAATGTGTTTTTCTGCTCAACCGGGCTGGAAGCCAATGAAGCGGCGCTCAAGCTGGCGCGCAAATTCGGTCACAACAAGGGCATCGCCCGCCCTGAGGTGGTGGTTTATGAAAAGGCCTTCCACGGCCGCAGCATCGCCACACTCAGCGCCACCGGCAATGCCAAGGTACAGGCCGGCTTCGAGCCGCTGGTCGAGGGCTTCATCCGGGTGCCCATCAACGAC
>JAXITB010000211.1:0-5375 GCA_034680305.1 Polaromonas sp.
CCAAAACGGTCCCGGGCCCGCTCAGTTCGGCCAGGCCACGCCCTGCTCGCTCAGGATGGCATCGAGCGGGACGTCGTGCGGCTCTGGCTGCAATTCGGGCAGCCAGCCCATGCTGTAGCCCAGGCCCACCGTCACCGGCTTGGGCTTGTAGTCGGCCAGGGTTCGGTCATAAAAACCGCCGCCGTAGCCCAAGCGATAGCCCCCGGGACCCCAGCCCACGCAGGGCACCAGCAGCAAGGTCGGCACCACCAGTTCGGTGTCTTTGGGTTTGGGAATGCCGTAGGCGTCCTCTTCCATGGGGCAGCCCGGGTACCAGGCATGAAAGCTCAGGGTTCGGGTGGTCTTGTTGACCACCGGCAGTCCGATCTTGCGGGGCAGGCGCTGGGCCAGGCTGTCGGTGGCCAGCTGGGCATCGGCCGTGACCGGCCAGCCCCCAAGCGAGGGCGCGAGCAGGGCGTCTTCCTGCCAGCGATAGAGCGCCGGCAGCGGGTCGAATTCCCCCTTGATGGGCCAGTAAGCGCCGATCACCGTGTCGGCTCGCCCAACCAGCCAGATGCGCAAGACGCGCTGCAAGAGCTCGGCGCGCTGCAGACGGTCAGGCAGGTTCAGCCTTTGTTCGATGAGGGCTTTTCGCGCGCTTTGTTTGTCCATAATCTGCCCATGCTACCCAAAATTTTCTTCAGCGCTTGCCTTTGGACCCTGATGGCCACGAGTTCGCTGGCCAGCGCCCAAGCGCCGGGCCTCACGACGAGCACCGCCGGCGATCAGGCCATGCTCGAAATCAAGCAGGCCTACGAGCGTGGTGACCGAGCCAAGCTGCAGGCCCTGCTGCCGCAGGTACGGGGCCACTTGCTTGAGCCCTGGGCCGCTTACTGGGACATGCGGGGGCGCCTGGCCCAGGCGCCCGCCAGCGAATTGCAGGCATTCTTGAAGCGCTGGGCCGGCACCTATCAGGAAGACCGCTTACGCAACGATTGGCTGCAACTGCTCGGTCAGCGGCGGGAATGGGCCACCTTCCAAAGCGAGCTGGCCTTGTTTCGCATGAACGATGACCCGGAGGTGCGCTGCTACGCCCTGTGGGCCGAGCACCTGCGCTCGCCCGGCGCGAGCGGTGCGCGGCTGGCCGACGAGGTGCGGCGCCTGTGGCACGCTCAGCGAGACGCCGACGACGGCTGCAAGAACGCGGCGCGCCAGCTCTACGAAGATCGCCAACTGCCGGCCCTGGAGATCTGGCGCAAGGCCAGACTGGCCATGGATGCCAACCGCCTGCGGGGTGTGCGAGACGCCGTCGACATCGTGGCGCCCGATGCCGACGCTCTGCTGGCTCAAGTGACATCCGACCCAGCCCGGTTCCTGCGTGACAAGTCGCTGGCCCTGACGCGCCAGCGCAAGGAGTTCATCACCCTGGCCCTGATTCGGCTGGCCAGCAGCGAGCCGGCCGCAGCAGCCGAGCAGCTGAGCAAAAAATGGGGCGTTCAGCTCACCGCAGAGGAGCGTAACTGGGTTTGGGGCGTCATCGGCCGGCGCACGGCCATGCGGCTCGATCCGCTGGCCTTGGCCCACTATGCCCAGGTCAGCCGCGATGGTGACCTCAGCGACGACATGCTGGCCTGGAAGGTGCGCGCCGCGCTTCGTGCCGGGCCGCAGCCGCAGTGGCCTCAGGTGCTGGCGGCCACTGGCGCCATGAGCCCGGGCGCAGCCCGTGATCCGGCCTGGGTCTACTGGCGCGCCAAGGCCCTGATCGCCCTGGCTGGCGACGCGCCCACCGCTGCTGCGCCAGCGCCGGCGGGCTTGCATGCCGGACCGCTGTCTTCGGCGCCCGGCTCCACCGCAGCGGCGGTGCCACCGCAGCGCGCCCAGGGTCTGGTGCTGCTGCAATCGATCGCCTCGGTGCGCGGCTTTTACGAACAACTGGCCCTGGAAGAGCTCGGCCAGCGCATCAGCCTGCCGGCCAAGCCCGAGGCGCTGACGGCGGCCGAACGCGAGGCGGCCCGGCAAAACCCCGGTCTGCAGCGGGCCCTGCACGCCATCGCCATCGGGCTGCGCAGCGACGGCGTGCGCGAATGGAACTACACCGTTAGTCTGCACCGGCCCGGTGGCATGCCTGACCGCGAACTGCTGGCCGCGGCGCAATGGGCCTGCGAGCGGGCTGTGTGGGACCGCTGCATCAACACCAGCGAGCGCACCCGCAGCGAGATCGACATCGAACAACGGTTTCCCATGCCGCTGCGTGAACTGGTGCTCAAGCGCACCCGCGAGATCGGGCTCGATCCGTCTTATGTGTATGGCCTGATCCGCCAGGAAAGCCGCTTCATCATGGATGCACGCTCCCATGTGGGCGCCTCCGGGCTGATGCAGATCATGCCGGCGACCGCGCGGGAGACGGCGCGCCACATCGGGCTCAATGGCTTTACCGCCAATCAGATCAACGACCGCGAGATCAACATCACCATCGGCACGGCTTACCTTAAGCGGGCGCTCGACGACTTCGGCGGCTCCATGGCCCTGGCCGCGGCAGCCTACAACGCCGGGCCTGGCCGGCCACGCGTTTGGCGCAATGGGCCGGTGATCGACGCCGCAGCCTGGGCTGAGAACGTGCCCTTCGACGAGACGCGCGATTACGTCAAGAAGGTGCTGTCCAATGCCACCTTGTATGCCGCGCTGATCAGCGGGCAGCCGCAGTCGCTGCGCGAGCGCCTGGGCACCGTCGGTCCGCGCGATGCAGGCGCACCGCCGGTCGACAGCAAGATGCCTTGAAGGCCGGCCTGGCTGCGAGGACATGGCCCTGCTGTGCAGTCGCTGCCCCCTGTGGGAGCCGCGCTCCGCGGCGATGGGTCGTGGCAAGGTGAGGTGGCCGATCACTCGCCGCATCGCGCCGAGGGCGGCGCTCCCACAAGGCTCTGCAATGGCTGATGAGTCTGCGAAAGCCGCGCTCCGTAGCGATGACCAGTAGCAGGTGGGAGTTCCACCTTTGAGGCGATTGCCGGCCCCTTGTGGGAGCCGCGCCCTCGCGGCGATGCGGCGACGGGTCGGGCGCTGCTGCCGATCAGAGCCCCCTCGCAGCGATGGGGCCGGATCTGACAAGTCGACCCGGCTTGCGCCGATGACCAAGTGCCGGCAAGGGCGAGCTGCCGGCGGCACAATGGCCGCATGCTGCGCAAAGTTCTTGTTCTGGGTGGTACCGGCTTTGTCGGTCGACACGTCTGTGAAAAACTGGCTCGTCTGCAGGTCGGTCTAACGGTGCCCACCCGGCGTCGGCGTCATGCCGGTTCATTGGCTACCCTGCCCACGCTGGAGCTGGTCGAGGCGGATATTCATGATCCCGAGCAACTGACCCGTCTGGTGGCCGGGCATGATGCGGTGGTCAGCCTGGTGGCCATCTTGCAGGGCGACCAAGTGGCGTTTGAGCGGACTCATGTGCAGCTGGCTGAAAAACTGGTCCGCGCCTGCCAGCAAACTGGCGTCAAACGCGTGGTGCATGTCAGTGCGCTCGGGGCCGACATTCGCAACCCGGCCGCGCTGCCGTCGATGTACCTGCGCAGCAAGTCGCGTGGCGAGCAAGTGCTGCATCAAGGCGGGCTTGACTTGACCTTGATCCGCCCCAGCGTGATCTTTGGCGCGGAAGACCGTTTTCTCAATACCTTTGCTGATCTCCAGCAGATCGCGCCCTTCGTGCCCTTGGCCGGCGCGCAGGCCAAGCTGCAGCCGGTTTGGGTGGAAGATGTGGCGGCGGCGGTGCTCGCCTGCTTGGTGGGGCCGCATCAAAAAGACAGCATCGGCCAGACCTACGAGGCCTTTGGGCCCGAGGTCTACACGCTGGCCGAACTGGTCAAGCTGGCCGGCCGAGTCAGCGGCGTGGCGCATGGCCGCGGGCGTCCAGTGCTGGGCCTGCCGCACGGCTTGGCCTGGCTGCAAGCCCGACTGATGGAGTTGATGCCGGGCGAGCCACTGCTCAGCCGCGACAACCTGCAGTCACTGACCGTCCCCAATGTGGCCACCGGCCACCACCCTGGCTTGCAGGCGCTGGGGATTACGCCCGCCTCGCTAGAGGCCATTGCCCCGACCTACCTGGGCCACCGCGGCTGGCGCAGCGGCCTGATGGCTTGCCGTCAGGGGCGGTGAGCGCGGATTTTTTAGCGCTTGATCGACTTCTGATCACAGGTCCTATCGCCGCGGGGGCGCGGCTCCCACATGAGACAGACCCTAGCGCCGCGGGGGCGCGGCTCCCACCTGTGAGGCTCCCTCCTGCCTAGTTCCCGCAAGGATTTACCCAGCGGCCTGGTTTGAGCCCTGTGGGAGCACCGCCCTCGGTGCGATGCGGCGACTGATCGGGCACGGTGTCTGATCACGGGCCCCATCGCCGCGCGGCTTCCACATCCTTCTCCCATGAGCCTGCGCCAGAGGGGTGGGAGCACCGCCCTCGGTGCGATGCGGCCTACACTTGCCAGCCATGAAGATTTATCAGGTCGGCGGTGCGGTGCGAGATGCCCTGTTGGGCTTGCCGGTGCACGACCGTGACTGGGTGGTGGTTGATGCCACCCCCGACGAGCTGGTCGCTCGCGGCTTCTTGCCGGTGGGCAAGGACTTTCCCGTCTTCTTGCACCCGCAGACCAAAGAGGAATACGCCCTGGCCCGCACCGAGCGCAAGACGGCGCCAGGCTATCGCGGTTTTGCGGTGCATGCGGCCCCCGGGGTCACGCTCGAAGAAGACCTGGCCCGACGCGATCTGACCATCAACGCCATCGCGCAAGATGACACTGGCCAACGCATCGATCCCTACGGCGGTCAGGCCGATCTGCAGGCGCGTGTGCTGCGCCACATCACGCCCGCTTTTGCCGAGGACCCGGTTCGCATTTTGCGCGTGGCCCGCTTTGCCGCTCGTCTGAGCGATTTTTCGGTGGCGCCGGCCACCATGGCGCTGATGTCTCAGATGGTGCAGGACGGTGAGGTCGATGCGCTGGTGCCCGAGCGCGTCTGGCAAGAGCTATCCGGAGGCCTGATGCAGTCGCGGCCCTCGCGGTTTTTTGAGGTGATGCGCGAGTGCGGTGCGTTAAAGCGACTGCTGCCCGAGGTCGATCGCCTGTGGGGCGTGCCTCAGACGCCCGAGCATCATCCTGAAATTGACACCGGCGTGCACCTGATGATGGTGCTCGATCAGGCCGCGCAAATGAACGCCCCCCTGGCGGTGCGCTTTGCCTGCCTCGCGCACGATCTGGGCAAGGGCACAACCGCGTCCGATCAGTGGCCACGGCACATTGGCCATGAGGAGCGCGGCGCCCGGCTGCTCAAGGGGGTGTGCGAGCGCCTGCGCGTGCCCACCGACTGCCGCGAGCTGGCCGATGTGGTCACCCGCGAGCACGGCAACATTCATCAGA